>NZ_JARAYQ010000013.1:0-72851 GCF_033794505.1 Streptomyces sp. MB09-01
CCGCCCGCCCCGCCCGGCGGCGTCCGCCCTCCCGAAGTGGGCGGCGCCCCTGCTGGACCGCATCGAGCAGGGTCCGGGGGCAGCCTCCTGACCCGGGCCGGCTCCGTCGTGAACGACAAGCCCTTCGCGCCGTACTGCGACGAGGTGCCCGAGCCGGGCGTCCTGCTGCCCTCCTCCGGCTCCCCGCAAGGGATCCGGCGCGGATTCCGGGCCTGCGCGCACGCCCTGGAAGGGCAGGGGGACGGCCCCGGGCGGTAATCTCCCGCCCGGGGAAGGGGGTCGGGTGTCCATCGCCGAATTGCAGGTGTACTCCGTCGAGGAGGCCGACGTCACGGGCGGCGTGTGCGTGGTCCGCTGCGTCGGCGGGGTGGCCCGGGCCGGGCAGGTCTACGCCGTCGGGGAGTCGCGGATGGGCCTGCGCCACATCGAGCGGTACGGGCGGCCCGTCGCCTCCTTCGACGCCGGCCACGTCGCGAAGGTCCACTTCACGGGCGCCGTGGTCGCCCTGCTCACCCGGGGGCAGGTGCTGACCTCGGTGCCGCCCGACGGGCACTCGCTGGAGGACCTGGAGGCCTGGCTGGCCACCGGGCCCCCGCTGCGGGACGAACCCCAGCCGCGGACCCTGCGCGTCCTCGCCGGAGTGCGGATGCGGGACGAACGGCTCCCCGACGAGGTCCGGCTGCGCTGGGGGCGGGTCGCGCTGGCCGCCACCCACCGGTGCGCGCAGGCCGAGGGCACACCCGCCCTGGCCGCCGCGCCCGAACTGGCCTACGTACAGGGCTACTTGATCCAGCAGTTCGGTCCGGCACGCGGTGGCGACCCGGCGGCCCTGTGCCGGGAGCTGCTGGCGCTGATCGACCTGACCCCGACGCAGGCGGCGGCGCAGGGCCGCGGCTGGCGCGACCTCCCGCACCACCGCATTCGGCACCTGCGCCGCATCAAGAGCCTGATCCCCTGGCTGACCGCCGTACGCCCGCACCTGCCGGACGACGGCCCCCTGGCGGAAGCGGTCGACGCCTGGTCGGCGGTCCGGCCCGACCTGCCGTGACCGGGCCCGGGACGATCTAGCCCGCTGCGCGCGCGGCGTTGCCGAGGACCTTGGTCGGGGTGATGCGGACGACCACGCGGACGTCCTCCGCCGGGGCGTCCCGGTACTCCTTGCCGCCGCCCGGTCCGAGGTACTCCTCGGCGATGCGGACGGCCACCGCGCGGCCGACATCCTCGGTGACGGTGGCCGTGCCGCGGATCTCGGCGTAGAGGAAGGGGTTGGCCAGGTCGAAGACGGTGACGCCGACCCGCCCGTCCCGGAGGATGTTGCGCTCCTTGCGGCGTCCCCGCTCGGTGGAGATCAGCAGGTCGCCCCCGTCGCGGCTCACCCAGATCACGGAACTCTGCGGACTGCCGTCGGGGTTGATGGTCGACAGGACGGCGGGGTGCGGGGAGTCGAGCAGCCCGCGCACGGTCTCATTCAGCTCAACAGTCATGGCGGCGAGGCTAGTCGGGGCGCCGGCGGGCCGCCGCCGGTTTCCGGGCCCTGCGGTGACTAACCGAAGTCGGTCAGTTCCAGGGGATGTTGAGCCACGGGCTGGCCGGGTCGGTGGTCAGTGCGACGTGTGCGGCGAGGGCCGTCGTGTACCAGGTGCCGAACTCCTCCTCGTCGAAGTGCAGGCACCGGCCGAGGACGTACCCGGCGGAGAACTCCTCCCACGAGCGGTACGTCTGGCGGGCGGCGTCCCCGGCGCGCAGTACGGCCTTCTCGGCCTCGTGGAGGGTGCCGTAGCGGCAGCCGATGCCCCAGCGGGCCATCTGCGAGGCCCGGCCGAGGTCCCAGGCCTCCACCGAGCGGACCCAGCCGTCCTCGGGGAGCAGCCCGTCGGCGCGGAAGCGCTGCTCGTAGCGGGCGATCCGGCCGATGAGCCGCTTGACGCCGGTGATCTCGCCCTCCACTTCGGCGGTGGGGCGCGGCTGGGCGACGGTGACCCCGTCGGGGGTGAGCTGCGGCTCGGCGGAACGCTCGGCGCTGCGGCGCAGGCTGGCCTCGGCGGCGTGCCGCCAGTGCTCGATGTCGACCGGCCCCGCGAAGTCGGAGGCGAGGACGCGGCGGACGCGGAGCGCGAACTCCCAGACGGGGCTGACCACGTCGACGGTCAGGAGCTGCTCCAGGGCGGAGAGCCAGCCGGCGCGGTCGGTGATGCTCCAGCTCTTCGCGACGCGGCGGCGCTCGTGCTGGTAGCCGCTGCCGTGGTAGGCGAGGGCGTTCCAGAACTCGCCGTTCGTCACGGCGAGATGGCCGCCGACGGCGAGGCCGTGGGCGATGGGCCCGTGCAGCGGCCCGCCGGTGAAGAGGGCGTGGACCTTCCCCTCGGGGAGGCCGTACGCGGGCGCGGCGTCCGCGTGCGCGCGCCAGCGGGCCAGGTCGGCGGGGGCGGTGGTGAGGTACGCCTCGGTGGGGGAGCCCGGGTTCACGGCGAGGAAGGCGGGATCCCCGGGGCCCCAGACCTTGGAGAACCAGCCGAGGCTCCGGGACTCGAAGACCGTTTCGGGGGCGGGCGCGGGCAGCATGCCGGCGGTGTGGACGACGAGCATGCGGTCCGGGGTGGCGTGGAAGAACACGGAGTCGGGATGCGCGTCGGACTGGACGCGGTGCTGGACCAGGTAGAGCTGGGCGCGGGCGAGTACGTCGAAGTACGCGGCCCAGTCGCCGGCGGCCTTGGCCTCGTACAGCTCTCTCTCGATGACGCTCGGCGCGATCCAGGTCCCCATACGGGGACCTTATACGGGCCCCTCCACGGGCCGCCCGGCCCGTACGGCCCTCTCCCTGACCGGCGCCTCCCGGCGTAGGCTCCGGGGCATGACCCGGTTCCCGTGCGTGAAGTCCGTCCACCCGGCGGCGAGATGAACGACGGCGCGATGAACGACGGCGCGATGAACGACGGCGGGACGAGCGACGGCACGGCGAGTGACGGCACGGCGAGCGGCGTCACGATGTACTGGCGGCCGGGGTGTGCGTTCTGCATCAAGCTCCGCACGCAGCTGCGCCTGGCCCGGATCCCGTACCGGAAGGTCAACATCTGGCGGGACCCCGAGGCGGCGGCCTTCGTCCGCAGCGTGGCCGACGGCAACGAGACCGTTCCGACGGTGGTCGTCGGCGACCACCCGGCCATGGTGAACCCGTCCGTACGCCGGATCCGCGAGGCCCTGCAGGGCTGAACCCGCGACGGCACGGCAGTCGGTGCCGGGCCCTACCGGCCCGAGGCCGCCTTCATCGCCGCGAAGACGGTGATCACGACCGTGGCCAGGACGACGACCTGGTTCCGCTTCCCCTGCAGGCGCCTGCGCTCGGCGGGCGCGATGCCGCTCTTGTCCGCGGCGCTGCGCCAGGGCTTGGTGGCGCGCCAGAGGAACGTGACGGCGAGGGCGGCCACGGCAAGGGTTCCGACGACCTGCCCGGCGGCGTAGTTCTGCGAGGCGGGGTCCACGGACAGGGGGATCATGAACCGCATCGTATGCGTGATCGAATGGCCCGTGGATCACGATCGGGCATCGTCCGAGCCGCCCGCGCGCGTGCGGGTCCGGCCGCCGCCGAGGCGGCCGCCCTGACGGGGCGTCACCTGGAGGTGATGGGGTATCCGCTGGTCAGGGGCGTAGGTACGCCGGTTGCGCGGCGTGTCACCGGCGGGCCGGCGGGCTCCAGCGTCGTGACCGACCTGGTCGCCGCCCTCGTCGCCCTGCTCACCGGCCTCGGCCAGCCCGGATTGCCCGGCCTCCCGCTCCCCGTTCCCCCGCTTCCCGTCAAGTAGCCCCCGAGCGCCGCCGCCCGGCCCGGGGGAGGTCCGGGCGGCACGCCCCCCGTGCCACCGCGCGACCGTGCGGACCCCCTTGACGCCCCCCGGTGGGGGAGGGACGCTCGCGGGTCTCGCATCCGAGCGGTTGCACACTGGGGGGCCGGTATGCCGGAGGAGTCTGTCCAGACGGTGGGGGAGCTGCGGGCGCGGCTGGCGGCGCGGGGGGCGCGCTGGTCCGTCCTGGAACACCTGGCCGACGAGGAGCCGGTGCCGCGGCCCTCGCTCGGCCTGGAGCCCGGGGCGAACCTGACGCGCGCCGAGGACGTGGGGCCCGTCGATCTGCGGGGGATCATCGGGCACGAGAGCGGGAATCCCCACCTGACCCGGCGCCGGGCCGCCCACGGGTTCCTGCCGGGCCCGGCGACGACCGGCGCGGCCCGGCCCGCCGCCGTGGACTGGCGCAGCCGCTGGGGCGTGCCGTGGATCACCAAGGTGAAGGACCAGAACCCGTGCGGTTCCTGCTGGGCCTTCGGCGCCGCCGGCCTGGTGGAGTCCATGGCCCGCATCGAGCACTGCGCGTGGGCGGAGCGGTCCGAGGGGGACGTGCACGACGGTCTGCGCTTCACCTGCGGGCAGGGTTCCAATCCGGAGACCGCGCTCGACTGGATCAAGGGCAACGGCGGGCTGGCCGACCCGGACTGCTGGCCGTACAGCACCCCGCCCGCCGGGCTGCCCGCCGCCCGCCGCGACGCCTGGCGCGCCGAGTACACGCCCAGCTGGGACCGGTCCGGGCGCACCGTCCGGATCACCGACTACGTGCGGCTCGGCGACGTCGAGCAGCAGAAGGTCTGGCTGGACACGGTCGGCCCGCTGACCGCCTGCTTCGACGTGTACGACGACTTCTTCGGCCTCGGTTCCGGCGTCTACCACCGCACCAGCGACCAGCTCGCGGGCGGCCACTGCGTGCTGATCGTCGGCTACGACGACGCGGCCGGCTGCTGGCTGTTCAAGAACTCCTGGGGGACCGGCTACCACGTCGGCGGCTACGGCCGGATCGCCTACGGCGAGGTCGCCATCGACCACTGGGCCAAGTGCGGCCTGCGCGGCACCAACATCGACCCGTGGACCAAGCGCCGCCTGCACACCGGCAACGTCTACGAGAGCGGCAACGGCCGCGCCCACCGCAACTTCGAGCTCCTCGCCACCACCACCGGAGGCCGTCTCCAGCACTGGTGGCGCGAGGGCGACGCCCCCTTCGCGTGGGCCCGCGCGGACGCGTTCGCGCACGACGCCTCCGGCCAGCCCGCCTTCACCGGGACCACCTACAACCGCAACATGGAGTCCCTGCACGTGACCACCGGCGGCCGGCTGCGCCACTGGTACTTCGAGCAGTCCGTGCGCGTCTGGCGCGACGGCGGCGCCTTCGGCCCGGGCGACGCGGCCGTCGGCTCGACCCCCGCCTTCATCCAGAGCGACTACGGCCGGCCCGGCAACTTCGAGGTGGTCGTGCGGACCGCCGACGGCCGCCTCAACCACTGGTGGCGCATCAACGGCGCCCCCTGGACCTGGAACGACGGGGGCCGCTTCGCCTCCGGCATCGCCCACTACGGCCCCGCCCTCGTCCAGACCCGCAGCCGCCACCTCGACCTCGTCGCCGCCCGCACGGACGGCCGCATGCAGCTGTGGTGGCGCGACGACCCGAACGGCTTCGCCTGGCGCGCCGGGGAGGTCTTCGGCAGCGGTACGGCGGCCGTCTCCGCGCCCTGCATGATCGAGGGGCAGTACGGGGCCGCCGACGAGGACACCGCCGGGAACTACGAGCTGTGCGTGGCCGTCGCCGGCGGCCGCGTGGAGCACTGGTGGCGCGGCAACGCGGGCGGCTCGGCCTGGAGCCGCAGCGCGGTCTTCGGGCACGACGTCGCCGCGGTCACCGGGATGCTCCAGGGCAGTTTCGGGTTCAACCTGGAAGTCGTCGTCCTGCGCACCGACCGCCGCCTCCAGCACTACTGGCGTGGGGGCACCTCCCGGACGGAGTCTGGGGGAGGCGCGGGCTGGCACGAGGGGGCGGTCATCGGCCCCGTCGGCTGAGATCCGACAGCGGAGAGGACCTGCCGGGCGTGGAGGTACGGAGCGTCGTGCTGAGCCCTGGTGAACCGTACGAGCTGCGGCTCACCGGGCGCGGCGCGCGCGGGTACGTGTGGACCTGGCAGGTCACGGGGGACGCGGACGTGGTGGCGGTGACGGAGGGGCCGACGGCCTCCGGTGACAGCCTCCCCGGGGCCCCGGTCGAGCGGACGTACGTCGTACGGGGCCTTCCCCCGGGCGGTGGCCGGGCCCGGATCCGCTTCGCCCAGGTCCGGCCGCCCTACCCGCAGGAGGCTGCGTACGACGAGTTCGTGCTCGACGTGGAGGTCACCCCGCGGACGGGCGGCGCGGCCTGAGGACCGCGTGCTGCACGGCCTCCAGCGGACCGCGCTCGAAGCGGCGCAGCCACAGCCACGCCCCGGCCGTCAGGGTCAGGCTCACTGCGGCCCACAGGCCCATCACCCACCAGGGGCCGCTGCCGCCCAGCCGGGCGGCGAGGCCCAGCCCGATGCCGTAGCAGAGCAGCATGCAGAGCAGGTTCTGGCCGACGTAGCAGGACAGGGCGGTGCGGCCGACGGAGCCGAGGGCGGTGGTCATGGAGCGGGGGACCCACAGCCGGTCGAGGGCGATGCCGATCAGTCCGATGTAGCCGAGGGCGACCAGCGGTGCGGCGCCGTAGCGGCCCAGGGCGAAGAAGTCGTCGCCGCCGAGGGCGGTCGCGGCGTTCAGTGGCAGTCCGAGGCCCAACCCCCAGGCGGCCAGCCGGGCCCGGATGCGGCGGCCTGCGCCGGTGGCGGTGAAGGCGCCGGCGCGGTGGAGCCGCACCCCGAGGAGGAAGAGGAAGACCAGCAGCCCGAAGGAGAAGACGGGCTCGATGCGCAGGGCGAGGGGGTTCTCCAGGCGGAAGGCGATCTGCGCGCCGTAGCCGCCGTGCGCGTACAGCTCGACGGCGGCCGGATCCGGTCCGTCCGGTGCGCCGTCCGTCCGGCTCAGCGAGTCGAGCGTCACCAGGGCGACCAGGGCCAGGTGCACCCCGCCCGCCGTCCACATGGCCACCCGCCGGACCTTCTCGGAGCGGGCCAGGAGCCGGGCCACCAGCAGTGCGGTGACGGCGTAGCCCATCAGCACGTCCCAGGCGAAGACGAGGACGAAGTGGACCGTGCCCTCCAGGAAGAGGAACGCGGCCCGCCGCGGGTAGCGGCCGGGCCAGGGCTCGCCGCGGCGGGCGGCGGAGTCGTACTGGATGGCCAGGCCCACCCCGAACAGGATCGTCAGCAGCGCCAGGAACTTGCCGTCGGCGAGGAACCGGAAGACGGCCTCGGCGAGGTTCGCCGCGGAGGGGTCCGCGATCGGGTCGGGCGTTCCCAGACCTCCCTGGAGCACGCTCCACTCCGAGCCGGGGGAGGCGAAGATCCAGACGTTGGTCATCAGGGTGCCGAGGACGGCGGCGCCGCGCAGGACGTCCAGCAGGGGGAGCCGGGTGGTCGTGCGGACCACCGGGGCGAGGGTGTCGGCCATGACTCCAGGCTCCCGGCGCGCGGGGCCGCGTACGTCCTGCGGCCGGACGAAGACGCGGTACATCCTTCGATGCAGAGGGAGCGCGAACGGGTCGGAGGCCGGGCCGGTCCGCATCCTGGACCGGGCCCGACCATGCACCTGTGTTGTATCTATGCTGTGCGCATGTCCGCCGCCCCTGCCGCCACCAGCACCGCGACCGCCGCCGAACGCGTCTACCGGCACGTCAAGCACGGTGTGCTCGACCGCCGCTACGAAGGCGGCACCCTCCTCACCGAGGGCGAACTCGCCGAGGCCGTCGGAGTGTCCCGCACCCCGGTCCGCGAGGCGCTGCTGCGCCTGGAGACCGAGGGGCTGCTGAAGCTGTACCCGAAGAAAGGCGCGCTGGTGCTGCCGGTCTCCGCGCAGGAGATCACGGACGTGCTCGAAACCCGCCTGCTGGTCGAGGAATTCACCGTACGCAGGGCCGTACCGGCGCCACCCGGCCTGCTGGACCGGCTCGCCGCCCTGCTGGAGGAACAGCGCCGGCACGCCGCCGGGGGCGACCTCGCCGCGATGATGGCCGCAGACCGGGGCTTCCACGCCGAGATCGTGCGCAGCGCAGGCAACCAGATCCTGTGCCGCCTCTACGACCAACTCCGCGACCGGCAGCTGCGGATGGGCGTGGCCCTGCTGCACGCCCACCCCGACCGGCTGGAGCGCACCCTGGCCGAGCACGCCGAGATCCTGGACGCGCTGCGCGCCGGGGACGCGGACACGGCCGCCGCGGCGGTCCGCGGCCACATCGGGCGGGTCGGGGAACTGGTCCGGGGGCCGGGCCGGTGACCGCCCGGGGGAGCGCGCCTCAGCCCGTCGAGGACCGGCCCGGCGGCGGACGGGCCGTCGCCGTCTGGTCCATCGGCGTCGCCGTGTACTTCGTGGCGGTGATCTTCCGCACCAGCCTGGGCGTTGCCGGTCTCGACGCCGCCGACCGCTTCCACGTCAACGCCTCGGCGCTGGCCACCTTCTCCCTCCTCCAACTGCTCGTCTACGCGGGCATGCAGATACCCGTGGGCCTGATGGTCGACCGGCTCGGCACCAAGAAGGTGCTGACGCTGGGCGCGGTGCTCTTCACCGTCGGCCAGCTCGGCTTCGCGCTCTCTCCCTCCTACGGGATGGCGCTCGCCGCGCGGGCGCTGCTCGGCTGCGGTGACGCGATGACCTTCATCTCGGTGCTGCGGCTCGGCACCGGCTGGTTCCCGGCCCGGCGCGGGCCGCTGATGGCGCAGCTCGCCGGGCTGGTCGGCATGGCGGGCAACCTCGTCTCCACGCTCGTCCTCGCCCCCGTCCTGCACGGCGTCGGCTGGACCGCGGCCTTCGCGGGGAGCGCGGTGGCCGGGCTGGTGGTGCTGGTGCCGCTGGTGCTGTTCCTGCGGGACCACCCGGAGGGGCACGAGCCGGCGCCGGCCGGCGTCCGGGCCGCAGGGGCTGCCGCGGGGCCTGGCGCCGGGGCTTCCGCGGGGGCTTCCGGGGGGTTCGTCCGCCGTCAGATCAGGGAGTCCTGGAGCGAACCGGGCACCCGCCTCGGCCTGTGGGTGCACTTCACGACGCAGTTCCCGGCGATGGTGTTCCTGCTGCTGTGGGGGATGCCGTTCCTGGTGGAGGCGCAGGGGCTGTCGCGGACCACCGCGGGCGGACTGCTGACGCTGGTGGTCGCCTCCAACATGGCGCTCGGACTCGTCTACGGCCAGATCGTCGGACGCCGCCAGTCCGCGCGGATCCCCCTCGCGCTGGGCACGGTCGGCCTCACGGCCCTCCTCTGGGCGGCCGTCCTCGCCTACCCGGGGGACAGTGCGCCGATGGGCCTGCTGATCGCCCTGTGCCTGGTCCTCGGCGGCTGCGGTCCGGCCTCGATGATCGGCTTCGACTTCGCCCGTCCGGCCAACCCGGCGGAGCGCCAGGGCACCGCCTCCGGGATCACGAACATGGGCGGCTTCATCGCGTCGATGACCACGCTGCTGACCGTGGGCGTCCTGCTCGACGCCACCGGCGACAACTACCGCATCGCCTTCTCGACGGTGTTCGTCCTCGAAGCGCTGGGCGTCTCCCAGATCCTCCGGCTGCGCCGCCGCGCACTGGCCCGGGAGGCGGCCCGGGAGGCGGCCCGCCACCGCATCACGATCCCCGCGCCCGCACCCGTACCCGCAGGTGGGGCCGTACGCGGCGGCGCCGGACCGGGTAGGGACCGGGGTGCGGAACCGGGCCCGGAACCGGACCCGGTCTCCCGCGCGTGTCCCCTGCCGGACGCCGCAGGGCGCGAGGGACCGTAGGGCAGCCGTCCCGGGAGGGAGCGGCACCAGGAGGGGGAACCGCAGGAATGTGGACGAAGCTGTCCGCCGACGCCGTGCCGGTGGTGGAGAGGTTCGACTGGTTCAACGACGTCGTCTCCCACTCGCTGATGCCGCTCGCCCTCGCCAGTGAACGGTCCGCCGACTTCCAGGCGGAGGCGGCGGTGCTGGACCTCGGCGTCGTACAGGTGTCGTCCTTCGCGTACTCGCACGTACGGTCGCGGCGCACGCCCGCACTCATCCGGCGCGGGGACCCCGAGCAGTACCAGCTGTCGCTGCTGACCCGCGGCCGGATGTGGATGTCCCAGTGCGGCGGCGAAGCGGAACTCGCCCCCGGCGACATGATCCTCTGGGACACCTCGCACCCCTTCGAGGCCGACTGCCGCCCCGGGAAGGGCACGCTCGGGGCGCTGGTCGTCCAGCTCCCGAGGACCGCGCTGCCGCTGCGCGCCGGCCGGATCGACCCGCTGCTCGGCCGCCGCATCGGCGCGGAGAGCGGGATGGCCGCGATCCTGGCGCAGTTCCTCACCTCACTCGGAACGCACGGCTCCGAATGCTCGCCGCAGGAGCTCCGGCGGCTCGGCACGGTGGCCGTCGAACTGTCCGCCGCCGTCCTCGCCCAGCGCGCCGACGCCTACGGGGAACTCCCCGCCGAGACCCGCACCCGCGCCCTGCGCGAGCGGATCGACGTCTTCGTCGAGCACCATCTCGGGGACCCCGAACTCACCCCGGGCCTGATCGCCGCCGCGCACGGGATCTCCGTACGCCGCCTGTACCTGCTGTTCCGCGAAGGACCGGAGAGCGTCTCGGCCACCGTCCGGCGCCGCCGCCTGGAACGCTGCCGCGACGATCTGGCCCGCCCCGAGCTGGCCGGCCGGCCCGTCCACGACATCGCCGCCCGCTGGTGCTTCGGCAACGCCGCGGCCTTCAGCCGCGCCTTCCGCGACGCGTACGGAATCAGTCCTACCGAATTCCGCCGCGCCGCAGCGCGCGTCGAGCAGCCCCGGCAGCCGCAGCAGTCCCGCCAGTCCCGGCAGTCATAGCCGTCCCGGCAGTCCTAAGGCGTCACGGAGAACTGCGTGAGGATGGCCTCCGCGAGCTCCGCGTCGCCCTCCACCTTCACCCGGTCGGCGACGACGTGCGCCCGCACCCGCCCCGCCGCCAGCCGGACGTACGTCTCCCAGTCCAGCGTCAGCGTCACGGCCGGGCCCAGCGACGGCGACTTGTCCACCGTGCCGCGGCCGTCGGCGTCCACCCGCACCGTCCGCATGAACTCCAGCGCACCGTGCACGTCGATGACCACCGCCGAGTTCACCGGCGCCCCCGCCCGCTTCGCCACCACCTTCGGCAGCCCGGCCAGCAGGAGGTCCCGCGTCACGTACGCGCCCGGCGAGTCCCAGTTCCCCGGCACGCCCAGCGCCGCCCGCAGGTCCTGCTCGTGGATCCACACGTCGAACGCGCGCAGCCGCAGCGCGTGCTCCAGCGTCACCTGGTCACCCAGCGGACCCCGCACCATCGTGTCCGGATCCCGCTTCTCGTTGCGCAGCTGCCGCGAGCGCCGGATGACGGTGTACTCCAGCTCCGAGGTCATCTCCGGCGCGGTGTGGTGACGCCGCACGTCGACCTGCACCTCCATGTACCGGCTGAACTCGTCCACCACGTGCCGCAGGTCCCGCGCCACGGTGTGGATCGGCCGCGGGTCCCCGAGTTGCTCGCATTCGATGCCGATGATGTGTGACACGACGTCACGCACCGACCAGCCGGGACACGGCGTCGCCCGGTTCCACTCGCCCTCGGTCAGGGGGAGGACCAGCTCGGATATCGCCTCGATGGAGTGGGTCCACGCGTCGGCATAGGGCTGAAGGCTGGGATGGACGGTCAACGGGACCCCTCGCGGTGCTGTTCAGTGGCGCGTTTTCGGAAGCAGTGGACTCAGTTTCCAAAACTACGCTGCCGGTGAGCACCCCGGCAGTGCTTTCGTGTGACGATCGTAGGCCCGAGTTGACGGCTTGAACGCCAGGACGGTGGTAGTGTGCGCGCCTCGCTGATCCAAATCGCAGTGAACGAGGGCGAGTCGGTGACTTCCCGACGCGCCCGCGTGGCCGAGCTCGTTCGCGAGCAGGCGGACTCCGACCTCGTCGTGCTGCCGGAACTGTGGCCCGTGGGCGCCTTCGCCTACGAGCAGTTCGAGACCGAGGCGGAACCACTGGACGGCCCGACCTACGAGGCCATGTCCAAGGCCGCCCGCGACGCCGGGGTCTGGCTGCACGCCGGCTCGATCGTGGAGCGCGCGGGCGACGGCTCCCTCTACAACACCGCCCTCGTCCTCTCCCCGGCGGGCGAGCTGGCCGCCACCTACCGGAAGATCCACCGCTTCGGCTTCGACCAGGGCGAGGCGGTGCTCATGTCGGCCGGCGACTCCCTGACCACGGTGGAGCTGCCGGAGCAGACCCTCGGCATCGCCACCTGCTACGACCTGCGCTTCCCGGAGCTGTTCCGCGGCCTGGTCGACGCCGGAGCCACCACGATGGTCGTCGCGGCGGGCTGGCCCGCGCGCCGCCGGTCGCACTGGACCCTGCTCAGCCGGGCGCGCGCCGTCGAGGACCAGTCGTACGTCCTGGCGTGCGGGCTGGCCGGCACCCACGCGGGCGTCGAGCAGGCCGGGCACAGCCTGGTGGTGGACCCGTGGGGCGAGGTCCTGGCGGAGGCGGGCCCCGGCGAGGCGGTCCTCACCGTGGACCTGGACCCGGCCAAGGTGCCCGACACCCGCGCCCAGTTCCCGGCCCTGAAGGACCGCCGCCTGGGCCGCTGACCCGGTCAGCCGGTGTGGAACCAGGACCGGACCGCGAGCGCGGTGGGAACCGGGCAGGCCAGGGCACCCAGGAGGAGCAGCCGGCCCGCCACGGCCAGCCGGCGGATTCCGGGAGCGAAGGCCAGAGCGGTGAGCGCCGCGGCGGCGCCCACGGTGATCAGGGCGACCCGCAGCACGAGACCTCCGACCGGGGCCCCGGCCGCCGCACCCCAGACGACGGCGAGGGCGAAGAGGCCGGCCAGCCAGGCGAGCGAAAGGGAGGTGACCGTCCACAGCAGGGCCGCGAGCACGGCGACGACGGGCCGCTCCTCGGGAACGGCTCTCGTCGGCCGCCCCGGGCCGTACAAGGCCGCGTACGTGCTGGGGTTCACCGGGGGCTCCTTCCGTGGGGACGTGCACGATCCTCGCCCCCGGCCCGCCGCCACGGCATGAGCGCGCGTGCTCACTTCCCCCGGGCCCGCACGTGGGGCACGGAGGCGGGCACCGGCACGTCCTAGAGGCCGTCCTCCCGCTCCTCCTCCGCCATCCGGATCACGCACACCGCGACCGCGACCAGCAGCGCCGCGTCCGCGTCCTCGCGGACCACGTCCACCGCGTACGTCTCGCGGACCCGGTACCACTGCCGTGAGATCAGCGCGAGCAGTTCCCCGTCGTACTCGACCTTGAACTCCCGGTCCAGGATCCGCCCGCTGACGTCGAGCTCGGTGCCCTCGGCCATGGTCACGCGGAAGTGGTTGCGCAGCAGCGAGAAGCGTTTCCTGCGGATCACCGCGAGCCGCCGCTCGTCCCGCTCCAGGGTCATCGCTTCGCGGAAGCTGAGCATCTTCTCCCGCAGGGTGATCAGGATCCGCCCGTCCGGGTCCTTCAGCTCCAGGGTGTCCCGGACCCGCAGCGCCTTCCCGTCGACGAGGAAGGCGTGGCGCCCGTCCTCGTCCTCGATCCAGTAGTCGTCCCCGATGGCCAGCACTTTGTCCCGTACGAGGTATTTCATGCGCTGATCAGTGCCCGCGATAGGTTTCCGCCATGCCACTCCTCTACGTGACCGACCTGGCCTACCCGGCGCGCGGCCGCCGCTACTGCGACGAGGACATATTCCTCACCTCCCGGCTGCGGGCCGACTTCGAGCTGGCCCTGTGCCACCCCGCGGACGCCGAGGTGCTCCTCCCCCTGGGCTTCGACGCGGTGATCGTCCGCAACAGCGGCCCGGTCCTGCACTACCAGGAGGCCTACGACTCCTTCCGCGCCGCCGCCCTCGCAGCCGGCACGCCGGTCTACAACCCCCTCACCGGCCGCGGCGACATGGCGGGCAAGCAGTACCTCCTCGACCTGACGGCCGCCGGCTACCCGGTCATCCCGACGATCGACGACCCGGCCCGGCTGGCGGAGCTGCCGCAGGTGCCCCAGTACGCGGTCAAGCCGAAACAGGGCGCCGACTCCATCGGCCTCACCTTCACCGCGACACCGGACGGCCCGGCCGGGGCCGTGCTGATCCAGCCGCGCATCGACTTCACGTACGAGGTGTCCTTCTACTTCGTCGACGACGCCTTCCAGTACGCGCTCCACGCCCCGGATCCGTCCCGCCGCTGGGAGCTGGAGGCCTACGCCCCGACCGAGGCGGACCTGGCCTTCGCCCGCGCCTTCATCGCGTGGAACACCCTCGAGCACGGCATCCAGCGCGTCGACGCCTGCCGGGCCCCCTCGGGCGAACTGCTCCTGGTCGAGCTGGAGGACCTGAACCCCTACCTCTCCCTGGACCTCCTCCCGGCGGAGGTCCAGAACACCTTCGTGGCGGCGCTCACCCGGTCGCTCCGCAGCTTCATCGATTGATCAGAGGATCTCTCCATTCCCTCCAGGAATCCTTCGCAGGCGATGTCAGTGCCGGGTGCCAGGCTTTTCCCATGGACAAGCAGACGTTCTGGCAGCTGATCGAGACGGCCCGCGCGGGCAGCGATGCGGACGAGGTGGCGGGGCGGGCGGCGGAGCTGCTGGCCGCCCGTCCGGCGGGGGAGATAGCCGCGGCCCAGCAGGTGCTGTGGGACCTGCTGGCGGAGTCCTACCGCAGCCCGCTCTGGGCCGCGGCCTACATGATCAACGGCGGTTGCTCGGACGACGGCTTCGACTACTTCCGCGGCTGGCTCCTCACCCAGGGCCGGGACGCCTTCGAAGCGGCCCTGGCCGACCCGGACTCCCTGGCGGCCCACCCGGCGGTCCGCGAGGCCGCGGCCGACGGCCACGAGCTGTGGAACGAGGAGGCGCTCTCGATCGCCTGGACCGCCTACGAGTCCGCCACCGGCCGCGAACTCCCGGCGGACTCCTTCACGATCAGCTACCCGCCCCTGGACCCGTCCTGGGACTTCGACTTCGACGACACGGCCGAACTCGCGCCCCGCCTGCCGCGCCTGAGCGCCCTCTTCTACTAGGCCGTCTACTCGTAGCGGTACTGCAGCGACTCGCGCTCCTGCCGCCGGATGTCCTCGATCGTCAGTCCGGGCAGGTCCAGGTGGGAGAGGGTGACCTCGGCGGAGCTCGGGGCGGCGTCCTCGGCGAGCCACTGCCCGGGCTTCCACGCGTTGCCGCGCAGGAACGCCTTCGGGCAGTGCTGGTAGGCCTCCTCGACCGCCACGACGATCGCGCTGCGCGGGGGCTTGCCGACGGCGGTCAGCTGCTCCAGCAGCCGCGGATCGGCGGAGACGCAGGCGCGCCCGTTCACGCGCAGCGTGGTGGCCCGGCCGGGGATGACGAAGATCAGCCCGGCCCGGCCCGTCTCCACGATGTTGTGGGCGGTGTCGAGCCGCTTGTTGCCGGTGGCGTCGGGGACGGCGAGGGTGAACTCGTCGAGGACGGCCACGAATCCGGGCGGACCGCCCCGGGGCGTCACGTCGCAGCTCCCGTCGGCGCCGGCACTGGCGACGAACACCAGCGACGACCGCCCGATGACCGCCCGGGCGGCCTCGTGGATCCGGTCCACGGCCTTGCGCCGGGCCATCTCACCCGGATCCTCGTACAGCTCGCGCAACTGCTCCGTGCTCCGGACGGCGGTGGCGTTCACGGCGTCGAATATCGTCACGCCTCCGCACGCTACCGGGTGATCACCGGTCAGAGCCCGCTGGTGTCGAGCTCGATCCCGAACGGCTCGGGCAGCGGCACCGGCGTCCCGAACGGATGCGGCCCGTCCACCTTGGTGTACTCGAGCCGCCCGGGCTCGGCGAACAGCGTCACCGCCTGCTCCATCCGGTCGACCAGCAGGTACAAGGGTGCGCCGTATTCGGCGTACCGCTTGCGCTTCACGACCCGGACGGTCTCGGCGTTCGACTCGGAGGTGATCTCGACGACGAGCAGCACCTGGGCCGGCACCAGCGCACTCCCGCCCTTCGCCAGCGCCTTGGGGACGACGGCGAGGTCGGGGACGTACCAGTTCGACGAACCGGGAAGGTCCAGGTTTCCCGAGCCGGTGACGCAGCCCAGCTCCTTGACCCGGGGGCGGATCTGATCTCGGATCTCGTCGGCGGCGTTCTCGTGGTCCCAGCTCGGCGTCACGTTGCTGATGACCCCTTCAACGATCTCGGTGCGGTCTTCGCTGTGGTGCTGGACGGCGTACTTCAGCGCGCGCTCGGGATCGATGCCTTCGCTGTAGTCGTGCGCGGTGGCCATTCCGGACGCCTCCCTTGCTTCCCGTGACCAGACTCCCACGGGCTCCCACCGCCCGTCGTCACCCCTGCGGGTGCGCCAGGACCTGTGACCCGGTGTTCATACCCGGATGGCAAGCTTGAAGGATGAACGATGCTGCCCCGGCGCCCACCCCCGCGCCCGCGCCCCGCCGTGCCCGTGTCCGTGCCCCCGAGCTGATCGGCAAGGGTGGCTGGCTGAACACCGGTGGTAAAGAGCTCACCCTCGCCGAGCTGCGAGGTAAGTGCGTTGTTGTAGATTTTTGGATTTCCTGAACCAATGTGCGCACTTCTCGTTAGCGTGGGGACGTGCACCAACACACCACTGCTGACCTGTACTTGCGCCTGTCCCTGGACCGGGAGGGCAAGACCGCGATCGACCGCCAGGAAGCCGACTGCCGGGCGTGGGCGGAACGCAACGGACTGACCGTCCGCAAGGTCCACATCGACCGTGGACGTTCCGGCTACAAGAACGTCAGTCGCAAGGGTTTCGACGCGGCGATCACAGCAGCCACGGCCGGCGTCGTGGGCGTCCTGATCGTCTGGAAGCTCGACCGTCTGTCCCGCAAGGGCATCGGAGAGGTCGGCAAGGCGCTGGACGATATAGGCCGGGTCGGCGGACGGCTGGTCTCCGTCATGGACGGGCTCGACACGCGGAACGACAGCGCCCGCGTCACCATCGCGATGCTGGCGGAACTCGCGCGCAATGAGTCGCGCAATCTCGGGATGCGTGTCGGCAGCGCAAAGAGATACCTGCGGCAGCGCGGGCAATGGATCGGTGGGCAGCCGCCCTACGGGCTCCTGGTGGACCCGGAGACGAAGAAGCTCGTCCACGACCCCGAGACCGCCGTCTACGCCCGCCTGATCGCTGACGAAGCACTGTCCGGGAAGGCTCTCGTTCACATCGCCCGACTGCTGAACGAGAACGGGGTGGAGTCGGCCCGCGGAGGAGAGTGGAACTCATCCAGCGTCATGCAGCTCCTTCGCTCACCGGCCTTCGCCGGTCTCATGCCGCAGACCGAGTACGAGGAGCAGCCGGATGGGACACGCAAGTACATGAACCGGGTCTCTCCCTACCGGGACCCGGAGACGCTCGAAACCGTGAGTATCGGCGAGGGGATCATCACGGTCGGGGAGCGTGAGCTCATCCTCCGCCAGCTCGAAGCGCGCACGTTTCCTCTGGCGGGGAAGCGGCACGGTCACAAGCAGGGGAAGTCGCTGCTCACCGGGATAGCGCGTTGTGGGCTCTGTGGGGCCCGGATGAGCAAGGCCGGCACGTCGTACCAGTGCTCCAGCCACCGGATGGGGCGAGGATGCTCCGGCGTATCGGCTCGGGTGGAGAGCATCGACGACTACGTGACCCGGGCGTTCCTCTCACGCCTGCCGTCCCTGGAGCCCCAGGACCCGCTGCTCGCCGTGATCGCCGATCGCTGGGTACAGAGGGAGGACCCGGAGGTTTTCGCGAAGCGGGACGCGATCGAGGCGGAGATCGCGGACGAAGGGGCCCGTCTGGCGGACCTGGAGGAGGCCAGGTACGTCCGTGGTGAGTTCACCGGCGCAGACGCGATCGACCGGTACAACCGACTCGCCGGGCGACTTCGTACCCGCATCGAGGGGCTGCGCGCGGACCTACTGCGGATGCCGACCCCTTCCGTGGACATCTCTCCGCTCCTGGACGCGAGCCTGCTGCGTGAATCTTGGGAAGCCGACGATGCGGCCGGAAGGCGTGAACGCCTTGGCCTCGCAATCGATCGCGTGGAAGTCCGGCGAGGCAGGGTGGGCGTGAGGTTCAACGGTGACGAGCGCTGCCGGATAGTCTGGGCGACCAGAGGCGAGGCTGGGGCGGAGTCAACGGGTGACGAAGTGACGGAATGACGGTCGAAGCCCATTACCCCTTTAAGAGATGTTCTGAGTCTCTATAGATGGAATAGAACAAAACGTCATTCCGTCACTGGGGCCATCGGAGGGTCGGCGCGAAGTTGCGCTGTGGTCACCATCCCGACCCCGGCCCCAGCTCGGAACGCGCACGCTGGGTGCGACGCCGTTTTTCGGGCTCATCATGGCTCTGACCAGCGCATATCGACCGCCCAAGGCGCGAGAGCGGCACAGTTAACGCCCTGCAAAGCCCGCCGAAGGCCCCACGGAGCCGCCCGGCGGCCGGTGGAACACCCTGAGCCCCCGTGCTCGTCGCCCCTGATCTGGGCAGCGGGTGCGGGGGCTTTCGTCCGTTCGATGACAGCCCAACCGCCTTGTCTGAACGCCCTCTTGCGCGGCTCAGTCGCAGGGGTGAGGCTCGTGCACGCTGGTGCAACCCACGCGACGGCGGGAGCGACCATGACCCTAAAGTTCCTCGGCATCATCCCGAACACGCCGACTGACGAGTCTCCGACGATCTGGCTCCATGAGGAGACCGGCGACCTTCTGATTCAGTCGTACAGGGCGACCGAGGACGAGGTGAAGACGTGCCAGGAGATCGGTTCGATCCCGGGCCACTCCACGGACGTTCCGGACCACGAGACGATCATCCGGCTGCCCGCGGTGATGCTGAAGTACATCCCGCGCCCGGACGACAACTGAGAGGCAGGCCGCGTGCAGCCACCCGCCCGTCATGCACTGGCACGAGCACAGCACTCGGCGGTGCACCTTGAGTTGCGTGACAGCTACATGCTCGATGACCCTGAGTTCATCGCGTGGCGGCAGGGGAAGCGCCTCGACCCCGCTGACCTGTATTCGTGGTGGGGCGGCTGGCACGACGCGGTGAAGGAGGCGACGGCCCGCGGGGTCGTGGTCCGTCGGGTCCGGATCGTGTCGGAGCCGATCAGCGACTACGTGCGGTACGAGTACGACTGCACCTTCACGAACATCGCGGCGGGTGAGCTGGTCCGGTGGCTGCCCCGGCGGCAGACCACGGACTTGGCCTTGCCGGGCACCGACTTCTGGCTGTTCGACGGCGCGCAGGCGCTCTTCCACCACTTCACCGGGAGCGGGCAGCTCGACCAGGACGGGCGGGAGTACAAGGACGACCCCGAGCGGGTGAAGCTGTGCGCCGGCGCCTTCGAGGCAGCCTGGCAACGGGCCGTTCCACACGAGGAGTATCGACCGCGCTGAGCTGTCACCCACCATGGCCGTCTCACCCTCATCAAGCGCACAGCAGGCCCGGCAGGCTCTGGCGAATCGACTCGCTGAGCTGTGCCGGGATGCCGGCCTCACCGGACGGGACATCGCCCGTCTGTGCTCCTGGCATCCGTCCAAGTCGTCGCGGATCATGAACGCGCGCACGCCCCCGTCCGCTGACGACATCCGGGCATGGTGCCGGGCGTGTGGCTCGGAAGAGCAGACGGAAGACCTGTTGGCCTCGCTGCGCACCGCCGAAGGCATGTGGGTCGGGTGGCGGCGCAGGAGCGCGCCGGGCTCAAACAGGCACAGGAAGCCCGTCTCCCGCTCTTCGAGCGAACCCGCCGGTTCCGCGCCTACTCCTCGTGGTTCGTTCCGGGCCTGATCCAGACCTACGGCTATACGGAAGCCGTTTTGCGCGCGGTCCAGCGCAGACGGGTCGAAGTGGACGACGTCGCCGATGCGGTCGCCGTCCGCATGGAGCGTCAGCGCGTGCTCTACAAGGGTGATCGGCGGTTCGCGTTCCTGGTTGAGGAATCGGTCTTGCGGAACGGGCTCGGCGGGGCGGAGGTACAGGAGGAACAGCTCCGCCACCTCCTCACGGTCGGCTCTCTGCCCAGCGTCAGCCTGGGCGTGGTCCCCACGTATACCGAGCGATCGCGGATGCCGGTGGAGGGGTTCTGGATCTTCGACACCGGACAGGTCAACGTCGAGTTGGTCTCGGGCTACCTCACGCTGACCCAGCCCAGCGAGGTTGCCGCGTACGGGGACACGTTCAGGGAGCTGGCCGACATGGCGGTCTACGGAGCGAAGGCGCGAGTACTGATCACCAGCGTGATTCAGACCCTGCGGTGACAGCCGTGCAATCTCATGCAATCTCGTGGGAAGTGCGACCTCGGCGTTCCTAGCGTGGTCACCATGCGGACGACACGAGATCGGGCCGTGAAGCCGATCACCTATGCGCAGGCCCCGGTAGAGCTGCCGCTGCGAACAGATCCGGAGCCCGTACCGGCAGCCGGCTGCGGAGTCTGCGCCGCCCTGGCCGTGCAGCGTCGAGAGGCCCGCCTCGAAGGCGACGGCTCCGTGGTCAGTGACTGCAACGTGGAGCTCCGGAACCACCCGCACCCCGGGGAGTCGACGTGAGCGTGAAAGCCGTGCTGCGGTACGTGAGGTACATCATGCGGCGCCACCCATCGGCCGAGACCACGGCAACCGCGCAGTGCCTGAACCCGGAATGCCGGTGGACCTCCGAGCCGACCGGGAACGCGGACGTGTGCACCGACATGTGCATACAGCACACTGGCCGGACCGGGCATATGACCTACCTCCGAGAATTCTCGGAGGTCGCCGTGGTGGAGCGGATCCCATAGCTGCGCGGGACAACGGCGTCGTACGGCCGTGATCCGGTGTTCATGGGCCAATGGCAAGCTTGAAACATGAACGATGCTGCCCCGGCGCCCACCCCCGCGCCCGCACCCCGCAAGCGTGCCCGTGTCCGTGCCCCCGAGCTGATCGGCAAGGGTGGATGGATCAACACCGGCGGGAAGGACCTGAAGCTCGCCGACTTCCGAGGTCGCACATTGATCCTCGATTTTTGGACCTTCTGCTGCATCAACTGCCTGCACGTCCTCGACGAGCTGCGCGAGCTGGAGGAGAAGCACCGCGACACCGTCGTGATCATCGGTGTGCACTCGCCGAAGTTCGTGCACGAGGCCGAGCACGCCGCCGTCGTCGACGCCGTCGAGCGGTACGAGGTGCACCACCCCGTGCTGGACGACCCCGAGCTCGCGACCTGGAAGCAGTACGCCGTACGCGCCTGGCCCACGCTCGTCGTGATCGACCCCGAGGGCTACATCGTCGCCCAGCACGCCGGTGAGGGCCACGCCCACGCCATTGCGAAGCTGGTCGAGGAGCTGGAGGCCGAGCACGAGGCCAAGGGGACGCTGCGGCGCGGGGACGGGCCGTACGTGGCGCCCGAGCCGGTCGCGAGCGACCTGCGGTTCCCCGGGAAGGCGCTGCTGCTGCCGAGCGGGAACCTGCTGGTGTCGGACACCACGCGGCACCAGCTCGTCGAGCTGGACGCGGACGGGGAGAGCGTCGTGCGCCGCATCGGCAGCGGCGAGCGCGGCTTCGGCGGGGACACCTTCAGCGAGCCGCAGGGGCTGGCGCTGCTGCCCGACGGGAGGGTCGTGGTCGCCGACACCGTCAACCACGCCCTGCGGACGTACGACCCGGCCACCGGGCACGTGGAGACCGTCGCCGGGACCGGGCGCCAGTGGTGGCAGGGCTCGCCCACCTCCGGGCCCGCCCTGGAGGTGGACCTGTCCTCGCCGTGGGACGTGGCCTGGTGGCAGGGCAAGGTGTGGATCGCCATGGCCGGTGTGCACCAGCTGTGGACCTGGGATCCGGAGAACGGCACCGTCGCGGTCGCCGCCGGTACCACCAACGAGGGGCTGCTCGACGGGCCGGCCGCCGAGGCCTGGTTCGCCCAGCCGTCGGGGCTCGCGGCCGCCGGGGACCGGCTGTGGATCGCCGACTCCGAGACCAGCGCCCTCCGGTACGTCCACCCCACCGACACCGGATACGCCGTCACGTCCGCCGTCGGGACCGGCCTGTTCGACTTCGGGCACCGGGACGGGGACGCGGGCCAGGCCCTGCTCCAGCACCCGCTCGGAGTGACCGCCCTGCCCGACGGCTCGGTGGCGGTGTCCGACACGTACAACCACGCGCTGAGGCGCTACGACCCCGCCACCGGGCAGGTGTCCACGCTCGCCACCGATCTGCGCGAGCCCAGCGACGCCGTGCTGGTCGGCGCCGACGTCGTGGTCGTCGAGTCCGCCCGGCACCGGCTGACCCGGCTGCGGCTCCCGGAGGAGGCCGTACGGGTCGAGTCCGTGGCCCACCGTACGCAGCGGGCCGCCACCGAGGTGGCGCCCGGCACGCTCCGGCTCGACGTGGTGTTCCAGGCGCCGGCCGGGCAGAAGCTCGACACCCGCTACGGGCCGTCCACCCGGATGCTCGTCTCCTCGACCCCGCCCGAGCTCCTCGCCGGGGGCGAGGGCGCCGGGACCGACCTGTTCCGGGAGCTGGCGCTGAACCCGGAGGTCACCGAGGGCGTGCTGCACGTCTCCGCGATGGCGGCGTCGTGCGACGACGACCCCGCCAACGAGTACCCGGCCTGCCACGTCCACCAGCAGGACTGGGGGGTGCCCGTACGCGTCGGCGCCGACGGCGCCTCCCGGCTGCCCCTCGTCCTCGCCGGGATGGACGAGGAGGGGTGACACCCCCCTGAGGCCCCAGGGCCTTCCTGGGGTCAGCCCTCCAGGAAGGCCACCAGGGCGTTGGCGAGGAGGTACGGGTCGTCGGCGCCGCACAGTTCGCGCGCGCTGTGCATCGACAGGATCGCGACGCCGATGTCCACGGTCTGGATGCCGTGGCGGGCGGCCGTGATCGGGCCGATCGTCGTGCCGCACGGCATGGAGTTGTTGGAGACGAAGGTCTGCCACGGCACGCCGGCCCGCTCGCACGCGCTCGCGAACACCGCGCGCCCGCTGCCGTCCGTCGCGTACCGCTGGTTGACGTTGACCTTCAGGATCGGGCCGCCGTTGGCACGCGGGTGGTGCGTCGGGTCGTGCCGTTCCCCGTAGTTGGGGTGGACGGCGTGCCCGGTGTCCGAGGACAGGCAGATGGTGCCCGCGAAGGCCCGCGCGCGGTCTTCGTACGAGCCTCCACGGGCGAAGACTGAACGTTCCAGCACGTTCCCCAGCAGCGGGCCGTCCGCGCCGGTGTCCGACTGCGAACCGTTCTCCTCGTGGTCGAAGGCGGCCAGCACCGGGATGTGGTCGAGCTTCTCGGCGCCCGAGACCGCTGCCAGCGCCGCGACGCCCGCGTGCACCGACAGCAGGTTGTCCATGCGCGGGCCGGCCACCAGCTCGCGGTCGCGGCCCAGGTAGGCGGGCGGCTCGATGGAGTGGACCATCAGGTCCCAGCCGGCCACCGAGCCCTGCTCCAGGCCCTCTTCCTCCTCCAGGAAGGCGATCAGGTCGCCCTCGTGCACGTCGCCCAGGCCCCAGATCGGCTGCATGTGCCGCTGCTTGTCGAGCTTGAGGCCGTCGGTGTTCACCGACCGGTCCAGATGTACGGCGAGTTGGGGCACGCGCAGCAGTGCGCGGTCCACGTTCACCAGGCGCTCGCTGCCGTCGCGCAGGGTCAGCCGGCCGGCGAGGCCCAGGTCCCGGTCCAGCCAGGTGTTGAGCAGGGTGCCGCCGTAGATCTCGACGGCGATCTGCCGCCAGCCCTGGGAGCCCGTGTCCGGCTGCGGCTTGACGCGCAGGTTCGGGGAGTCGGTGTGCGCGCCGACGATCCTGAACGGGGTGTGCGCGGCCGCGCCTTCGGGGACGTACCAGGCGATGAGCGCACCGCCGCGGAGCACGAACTTGCCCCCGGTGCCCGCATCCCAGGCGTCCGTTTCCGACAACTGCCTGAAGCCTGCCTTCTCCAGCCGCTCGGCCGCGTTGGCCACGGCGTGGTACGGCGACGGACTGGCCGTCAGGAAGGTCATCAGATCGTCGGTGTGGCCGCGGTCGAAGCGGGCGGGAGAGCTCATGTGGTTCACCTTAACGACGGTCGTGTTCGTCATGGCCGGACTGCGACGGATGGCCGGAGGTCGGGGGCCGCAAGGTGGGTGATCTGCGGTCCCGTCGGTTTTCAGCCCGGCGGGCGCTCGAATCGGCGCTGCAGCTGTCTGCGCTCGCCCCGGCGGATGCGCGGGAGCATCTCCGGGGTCTGCGGGGAGCGCTGCGCGCGTCTCTTGCGTCCGGCGCAGAAGATACAGGCCTCACCGGGGGGTGCATCGGGGTCGATGGGCGCACCGGGGTGCTCGGAGCAGCCGGAGGCGTTGCGCGGCCGGGACAGCTCGCGGGCGACGATGAAGGCGCGGTGGAGGTCGTCGGCGATGCGGACGAAGTCCTCGGCGGGGGAGGACAGGCCCAGGTGGAACCGCTGGTCCTCGACGGTGCGCACGCACGCGCGCAGTGCCTGGAGCGTGTACGGGCCCTCCGGTACGGGGTACCCGAGGCGGCGCTGTTCCCCGGCGGGGGCGGCGGCCGGGCCGCCGTGCCGGCGCTGTCCGAGGCGTCGCCGGTCGTTGCAGATGAGGCAGCGGCCCCAGCCGTCGGGTGCCTCGGGGTCGAGGGCGCCGTTGGGGTGCTCGGAGCAGCCGGTGTAGCTCTTGGCGGGGGCGAGTCCGGCGGCCGTCTGGAAGGCCACGTACAGCGCGTCGGCGATGGCGTCGTACTCGGCGGGGTGGGCGCCTTCGTACAGCTCGCGCAGGTGGTCGCCGAGACTGCCCAGGCTCGCCTGCAGCTCCTTGAGGGCGTACGGGCGTCCGGTGGGGACGGAGTACCCCCTGCTGCCGTGCTGATCCTGTGGACTCATGCGTACGAGCGTCCCATGAACGACTGACATCGGGGGAAAGCCGCAGGACAGGGCCCTGGGGCGGACCGGGCAGCGCATGCGCCAGCGGCCGGGACCCCGTGCTGGGGACCCGGCCGCTGTGCGTACACGGCGTACAGGTGTGGCGGGCGGGCGGTGCCCGCGCGCAGCCTAGAAGGCGGCTTCGTCGAGCTCCATGAGGGAGTTGTCGACGGCCTCGGCCAGCGCGCGCTGGACCGAGACGCCCGGGAGGACCTCGGCCGCGAAGAACTTCGCGGCGGCGATCTTGCCGGTGTAGAAGGGGACGTCCTTCGCGGAGGCCGTCGCAAGCTTCTCGGCGGCCACGGCGGCTCCCCTGAGCAGCAGGTATCCGACGACCACGTCGCCGGAGGCCATCAGCAGGCGGGTGGTGTTCTGGCCGACCTTGTAGATGTTCTTGACGTCCTCGCCGGTGGCGGTGAGGTCGACGATCATCTGGCCGACGATGGCCTCCAGGTCCACGGCGGCCTTGGCGAGCGCGTCGCGGGCGCCGGCCAGCTCCTCGCCGCCGACGGCCTCGGCCAGGAACTTCTTGATCGTCTCGGAGAGGAGGTTCAGCGAGGCGCCCTGGTCGCGGACGATCTTCCGGAAGAAGAAGTCCTGGCCCTGGATGGCCGTGGTGCCCTCGTAGAGGGTGTCGATCTTGGCGTCGCGGATGTACTGCTCGATCGGGTACTCCTGGAGGTACCCGGAGCCGCCGAAGGTCTGCAGGGACTGCGCGAGCTGCTCGTACGACTTCTCGGAGCCGTAGCCCTTGACGATCGGCAGGAGCAGGTCGTTCAGGCCGATGAGGGCGGAGGCGTCCTCGCCGGCGGCCTGCTTGACCTGGATCTCGTCCTGGACGGTCGCGGTGTGCAGGACGAGGGCGCGCATGCCCTCGGCGTACGCCTTCTGCGTCATGAGCGAGCGGCGCACGTCGGGGTGGTGCGTGATGGTGACCTTGGGCGCGGTCTTGTCCATGAAGTTCGCCAGGTCGGGGCCCTGCACGCGCTCCTTGGCGTACTCCAGCGCGTTCAGGTAGCCCGTCGACAGGGTCGCGATGGCCTTCGTGCCGACCATCATGCGGGCGAACTCGATGATCATGAACATCTGGCGGATGCCGTCGTGCTTGTCACCGATCAGCCAGCCCTTGGCGGGGTGCTGGTCGCCGAAGGTCATCTCGCACGTGTTGGAGGCCTTGAGGCCCATCTTGTGCTCGACGTTGGTGGCGTAGACGCCGTTGCGTTCGCCCAGCTCGCCGGTCTCCCAGTCGAAGTGGAACTTCGGGACGAGGAAGAGCGACAGGCCCTTGGTGCCCGGGCCGTGGCCCTCGGGGCGCGCGAGGACGTAGTGGAGGATGTTCTCCTCCATGTCGTGCTCACCGGAGGTGATGAAGCGCTTCACGCCCTCGATGTGCCAGGAGCCGTCGGCCTGCTGGACGGCCTTGGTGCGGCCGGCGCCCACGTCCGAGCCGGCGTCCGGCTCGGTGAGGACCATGGTGGAGCCCCAGCGCTTCTCGACGGCTATCTGGGCGACCTTCTTCTGCGCCTCGTTGCCCTCTTCGAAGAGGATGCCGGCGAACGCCGGGCCGGAGGAGTACATCCAGATGGCCGGGTTCGAGCCGAGCAGAAGCTCCGCGTAGGCCCAGATCAGGGAGCGGGGCGAGGTGGTGCCGCCGATCTCCTCGGGCAGGCCCAGGCGCCAGTACTCCGAGTCCATGAAGGCTTCGTAGCTCTTCTTGAAGGAGGCCGGGACCGGCGCGGTGCTGGTGGCCGGGTCGAAGACCGGCGGGTTGCGGTCGGCGTCCGCGAAGGACTCGGCCAGCTCGTTCTCGGCGAGGCGGGCGAGCTCGGACAGGACGCTCTTGGCGGTCTCGGTGTCCATCTCCTCGAACGGACCGGTGCCGTACTGCTTGTCGCGGCCGAGCACCTCGAAGAGGTTGAACTCGATGTCGCGGAGATTCGACTTGTAGTGCCCCATGGCGACGGCTCCGTTAAGGCTCGGGGAGAGAGGTTCCTCGTACATACCAATCGGTAACGTAATGATGCTACCCGTCGGTAATAAGGCGCAACCCCTGACGACTGTGACCAGCGTCAAGCCTGGCGGGAAATGCGTGTCCGAGCGCGACGGGCCGGTCGGTAGTCTTCCCCCCATGTACGGCTACGACCAGAACGTGAGCGCAGGGCAGCAGTACGCCGCCCCGCAGCAGATGGCCGGCGGGTACGGCGAGCAGCCGCTCTACCCCGAGCCATCGCCGCCGTCGCTCGCCGACGCGGTGCGGGCCTTCACCACCGGCTCCCTCTCCGCGGAGGACTTCCAGCAGATCTTCGCCACCTCGAAGGTCTACTGCCCGCGCGGCGAAACCCCCGGATTCCTGGCGCTGCACAACACGCAGCAGCCGGTCATCCCCATGTTCACCACGCTCAAGGAGCTCCGCCGGTACGCCGGCAAGGAGTCCAAGTACTTCGTGATCACCGGCGCCGAGGTGATCGACCTGCTGCCGACCGGGTACGGCTTCGTCCTCGACATGGAGGGCGACCACCGGATGGTCTTCGACGCGAAGGCGGTCGAGCAGATGGTCGACTTCGCCATGCGCCGCATGTACGGCTAGACGCCATTGCTGCGCAGACGGCTGGACGCCGGTGCTGCGCAGACGGCTGGACGCCGGGCCTGACGGGGGGCGGCATTGCTGAGGGTGCACTTCACGGCCGAGGACCTGTTCAACGTCACCTTCGCGAGCGGGCCGCTGCCGATGGTGGAGCTGGCCATGGCGCTGGTCGTGGCAGCGCACCGACGAACCGGCGGTTTTCGGCCGCTGGCGGGACAGGACCGGCCGGGAGCTGCCCGGCCGGGTGCGCCCGCTGCTCGACCTGCTGCGCCCGGACGGTGACAACCCCCATGTGCTGATGTACCCGGCGATGACCCCGCTGCCCCTGGTCGGTTCCGGTCCCGCGGAGCGCGCGCTGGACGCGCTCCTGGGCCGGACCCGCGCGGCGGTGCTCCAGCAGCTGGTGCAGCGGCGCACGACCAGCGAACTGGCCCGGGACCTCGACATCAGCCTCCCCTCGGTCTCGGAGCACACCCGCACCCTGCGCGCAGCCGGCCTGATCACCACCGAGCGGGACGGCAAGGCGGTCCTGCACTCGGTGACGGGCCTGGGCGCGGACCTGCTGCGCAGCGGCGGCTGAGCCGCGCGG
The DNA here is from genome assembly GCF_033794505.1 of Streptomyces sp. MB09-01. Taxonomy (NCBI): domain Bacteria; kingdom Bacillati; phylum Actinomycetota; class Actinomycetes; order Kitasatosporales; family Streptomycetaceae; genus Streptomyces; species Streptomyces sp. MB09-01. Next base: position 27,952 of record NZ_JARAYQ010000013.1, read on the forward strand.
GCGTACCGAACAGGGGTCAGGGGGCCCGGGTGAGCAGGACCGGAAGCGCGCCGACCTCGACCGTCCGATCGCCGCCGAGGGCCGAGACGGTGCCGTCGAGGCGGTGCACCGCCGCCGTCTTCCGTGGGGCCGGGACACGGGCGGTGCCCGTCGCGTGCCAGACGATCACCAGCTCGGAGCCGTCGCGGTCGAACCGGCACTGCCAGACGCCGACCGGGAGCCCGGCGGCCACACCGGTCCCGCACGAGTGGATCCGCGTCCCGTGCACCCAGCGGCGCAGCTCCTCGACGTAGAGGGCGGCCCGGGTCGGGGGCTGCCCTTCCGGCTGCATCACGATCGGGATCTTGGTGCCGCCCCAGTTGTAGTAGTACATGCGCGGGTAGCGCGCGTACAGGCCGACGAGGAAGAAGCGGACGGCGTACGCCGACGCGGTGCTCTCGTCCAGCGGCTTCTGAAGGGCGATCTCGTACGAGGTTCCGGTGCTCCACAGCTTGGGGTGTGCGCCGCCCCGGTGGAACGCGCGGTCGATCTCCTCGACCAGGCCGAGCAACTGCTCGGGCGGGTCCGAGGCGGAGCGCTGGTACAGCTTGACGCCGGCGACGTCGCAGGAGTCGTAGCCGCGGAGCTCGGCGAACCGCTCCAGCGTGCGCAGGGCGTCCGGCTCCCAGAGCCGGCCCATGGACGGGCAGACGACGGTCGCGTCGGGGTCCACGGCGTCGAGCACGGCCTTCGCGCTGCGGGTCATCTCGGCCAGAGCCTCCACGTTCCCGCTGAAGTAGCGCGAGTCGTTGCCCATGACCCACAGCTCGTACGCGTCGATGCGACCCCGGTAGCGCTCGGCGACGGCGGTGACGAAGGCCTGCCAGTCGGCCGGGTCGTCGGGCGGGCTGGTGCGCGAGCCGTCGTCGTAGGCCGTGCGGGGGCCGTGGGGGCTGGCCCAGTCGGGTGTCCCGCCCATGGTGAAGACCACGGGCAGGCCCGCCTGGTTCGCGGCGGTGACGAGCCGGTCGAGGACGGACCAGTCGTAGGTGCCGCGCCGCGGCTGGATGTTCGCCCATCTCGTACGGGTGTCCCAGAGGCGGACGGTGTCGACCTGGAAGGTGGGCATGGCGCCGGTGCTGGAGTTGAGGGTCATGCCGAAGAGGCCGTTCGACACCGGGACCGGTGACTGGGCCCAGGGCGCGGGCCCTTGCCCGGCGGTGGCTCCGGGGAGGGGGCGGGACGGCGCCGGAGGGGCCGTGGCATGCGTGGATCCGCTCAGCGAAGCCACGCACAGCAGGATGAAGGCCACGGAGGCGAGGGCCAGCCGGGCGCCGCCGGGCGGGGACGGCGCCGTACGGGGCGCGGCCGGTGGCGGTACGGCCTGCACCGGTAGGCCCTGGACCGGTACGCCCTGCACCGGTAGGCCCTGCACCGGTAGGCCCTGCACCGGTACGCCCTGCACCGCCGGCTCCGGGGAGCGGTCCTCCCCTCCACCCGCGGTGTCCGGCTCCGTCTCCCTTTCGGTCTCCGGGGCGGAGGCGGCCGCCCAATGGCGGTAGAGGTCCGCCAGTTCGCGGGGAGTCGCCCTGCATATCCGAGCGATTCTCTCCGCCGCGCCGAATTCTGCGGGAATGATGATTCCCCGGCAATACCGGTGTACGGACGAGCGGCTCATGTGTGCCTTGCGGGCCAGCGTTTCGTAGCTGTGGCCGCGCCGGTCTTTCAGCTCGGTGAGCAGGTCGGCGAAATCCTGTCGGCTTTTGGTGCGGTCAAGCGCCCCCGGCGGCGTGCCCTCCGGTTGCTCTCTGGCGGATTCACTCACGAAAAATTCCCCCCTCCGCGCCGGACTCCCGTCCCATGGCACGGCATATCCGCAGGTCAGGGCGGATGAATTATCCCAGCGTCCCAGCCTAGTCCAATCGGTTGCGAGCTCGCAGTGCTCTCTTTCAGGCTGTGTCTCAGCGGGGGGCCGAAATCAGTCGCAGACAAATGGCTACAACGGAGGAATGAGAGACATGTCTTTTCTCGACACGCGTCACCGGATGGAATCGGTCATGGTTATCGCGGCTGCTCTCGCGGGCCTTTCCGTTGCTGCGGCCCAACCTGCTGCGGCCGCAGTCGATGGGGCGACCGGTCAGTCCTGTTCCTGGGCTTGCGGGAAGCTGACGAATTCAACCAACGCCGGCCTCTGGGCCACGGTGGAATGGGGGACGTCGGACTCGGAACGCTTCTACTGGAAGCGCTGGGTTCCCGCCGGCACTTCCATGGGCGGCAACAGCAGCGGGGTCGACGTCGACGGGGTGTACGTCGCGGGCGGATGCGTGGCGTCCGGCTACGTGGCCGGCATCCTCAGCCGCCCGGTCTGGTGGAGCGGCGGCTGGCACAAGATCTCGGGCGACGAGCACGTCGTGCTCTCCGGCCTCTCCTGCTAGCAGCCGGCCCGCGACCTTTCGGGCTGGAGCGAAACCATCGCGGCGCGGGTGTGCCGCGCCGGAACATCAGTGCCGCGGGGGACGTCACGGCGTCACGGGGGCCCCGCCCATTCACATCAAGGAGACAGCAATGGCTCGTATGTCGATCCGCAAGAAGGTCGCAGCAGTGGTGGCCACCGGCGTGATGGCGCTCGGTACGGGGGTGCTCGGTGCGGGGCCGGCGCAGGCGGACTCGTTCCAGTGTCCCGAGGGTGACGTGTGCATCTACGGCCAGAACGCGGGATGGGACACCACGCCGACCAACCAGTACCGGACTGCGGGCGTCCACAAGCTCTACAACCAGTGGGGGTCCCACATCGTCTACAACAACCAGACCCACGGTTGGACGGTGCAGCTCTGCCGGACGTCCTACGGGACGGACTGCCTGCCCAAGATGAGGCCCGGCGACGGCTGGCCGGAGAACCTCACCCCGATCAACTCGATCCGGATCGCGTCCTCGTGAAGGTGAAGGAGGCCCTCATGGACCGGAAGACGGTGCTCCGGAGTCTTGCCGTCGCGTCGGTGGCGGCGTGCGGCCTGCTCGTCGCGGTCGCCCCCGCCCATGCCGTCCCGCCGGCCCCTGCCGTCGTCGGCGGCGACGTCATCCGGCACGACGGCATCCAGAACCTGATCATCGCCAAGGACATCGCCGCCACGAACGTCGGGCGCGGCAGCAGCTGCTCGATCTGGAACTGGGACGGCGGCAGCGCCGGCAACCCGGTCAATCCGGGCGGCAACTGCCGGACGACCAGCATGAACGGCAGGACGTACAGCTGGACGGTGTACAGCGACACGGATGCCTTCACCGTGCGGGACGAGGCCTACTGGCTGAACATGCACGGCACCTGGCACCGCATCGGGGCCAGCATCTACACGAAGATCAACGACGCGGAGAACGCGCACTGCTATCGGGAGTCCGACGGTGTGAACTGCTACGTCGAGTGGGGCTGAGCCGCACCGCGCGCCTGCACCTGAGCCCGGGGGGAATTCCCCCCGGGCTCCTTCTGTTCTGCGGGGTGTGGCAGAAAGTTCGAGTTTCAACTAAACTCGAAGCAGAAGGAGGTCCTGACCATGCCCGCAGTGACTGTTGAGAACCCGTTGACGCTTCCGCGAGTGGCCGAGCCGCAGGCCGCCGTCCCGCGCAAGGTGCTGGCCGTCGTCTCCGCTCCCGGTGGGTTCGAGGGCGAGGGATTCCCGGTGCGCCGCGCGTTCGCGGGGATCAACTACCAGTACCTCGACCCGTTCATCATGATGGACCAGATGGGCGAGGTGGAGTACGCGCCGGGCGAGCCCAAGGGCACGCCCTGGCACCCGCACCGCGGCTTCGAGACCGTCACGTACCTGATCGACGGAACCTTCGTCCACCAGGACAGCAACGGCGGCGGCGGAGTCATCAACGGCGGTGACACGCAGTGGATGACCGCCGGGTCCGGACTGCTGCACATCGAGGCTCCGCCGGAGGCCCTCGTCGTCAGCGGCGGCCTCTTCCACGGCCTCCAGCTGTGGGTGAACCTCCCGGCCTCCGACAAGATGATGCCCCCGCGCTACCAGGACATCGGCGGCGGCCAGGTCCAGCTGCTGACCACCCCGGACGGCGGCGCCCTGCTCCGCGTGATCGCCGGCGAGCTCGACGGCCACCAGGGCCCGGGCATCACCCACACCCCGATCACGATGATCCACGCGACCGTCACGCCGGGCGCGCAGATCACCCTGCCGTGGCGCGAGGACTTCAACGCGCTGGCGTACGTCATGGCCGGCCGCGGGTCGGTCGGCGAGGACCGCCGGCCCGTCCAGACCGGACAGACGGCCGTCTTCGGCGAGGGCGGCTCGCTCACGCTGCGGGCGGACGAGTCCCAGGACTCCAACGCCCCGGACCTGGAGGTCGTGCTCCTCGGCGGCCGCCCGATCCGTGAGCCGATGGCGCACTACGGTCCGTTCGTCATGAACAGCAAGCACGAACTCCAGCAGGCCTTCGACGACTTCCAGGCCGGCCGGCTGGGCCGCATCCCCACAACCGCGCGCACCGGGCTCGGCCACCGCGGCGCCGGCGACGCGGAGGACTGACCCGCCCCGACGGGCTCCCGGCCGGGAGCCCGTCCCGCTCTACGCGGCGTCCGCCGGATCCACGGGTCCGGGGGGCGCCGCGTCGGCGTACAGGGCCCGCAGCTCCGAAATCACCCCGAAGAGGGCCGCGGCCACCGGTACCGCGAGGAGCATTCCGAGGATCCCGGCCACGCTCGCCCCCGTCGGTGATGGCCAGCATCACGACGGCCGGATGCATCTGCACCGTGCGGCTCTGCACCACGGGCTGCAGCACGTACCCCTCGATCATCTGGACCAGCAGCACCAGGCCCAGGGTCCACAGCCCGATGATCCAGCCCCGGTCGGCGAAGGCGACGAGGACCACCACCGCGCCCGAGAGGAACGCGCCGAGGTACGGGATGTAGGTCACGAAGACCAGCGCGGCCAGCCCCAGCGCGCCCGGCACGTCGAGGACCAGCAGACCCACGCCGATCAGCACGGCGTCCACCAGGGCCACGAAGGTGGTCCCGCGCATGAAGCCCTCGACCGCCTCGAAGGCGCGCCGCCCCTTGCCTCCATGGATCGCCCGAGCGGCTCGGCACCAGTGAGCGCAGCGTTCCCACGGCCCGGTCGGAGTCGCGGAGGAAGAAGAAGATCAGCACGAGTGCGAGCAGCACCATCGCGAGCACCGAGCCGACCACGCCGAGGCCGGCGACGAGGCCCGAGGCGGCCGTGCCGCCGAACTTCTCCAGCAGCTCCGCGGAGTTCTCGGCGATGTCCTCCACGAGGTCCCCACCGCCCCGAAGGCTCGGAGAGCGTCCGGCCGGCCCGCCCCAGCGCGTCGACGATCTCGTCGCCCGTCTCCACGAGCGCGAGGACGACCAGGTACGCGGCCCCGCCGACGACGGCGGTCACCGCGAGGCAGGTCAGGGCCGCGGCGAGGGAGCGGTTCATCTTCATGCGGACCAGGCGCCGGTGCATCGGCCCGAGCAGGGCCGTACCGAGCACGGCCAGCAGGACGGGCGTGACGGCGGTCTGGAAGACCACGCACAGCCGGACGGCGACGGCGAGGACCCCGTGACGAGCAGGAGGACCCCGCACCAGGCGGCGGGCCGCCGAACGGGCTCCGGCAGAAGGGGAACGGGAGCATGGGGCACGGAGCATCCGACCACGGCGCGCTCCGGCCGCCGGGGCTCACACCACGGGGTCGGCGTCCGTCTTCGACTGCTCGTGCAGCTCGAACCAGATCGACTTGCCCTCGCCCTGCGGGTCCACCCCCCAGGTGTCGGCGAGCATCTCCATCAGCAGCACCCCGCGGCCGCTGGAGGACATCTCGCCGGGGTGCCGCTTGTGCGGGAGCTCGTCGCTCCCGTCCGCGACCTCCACGCGCAGCCGGCGCGCGCCCAGTTCGCCGACCGCCTCCGCCACCAGCAGTGCGTCGCCGTCGGTGTGCATCAGAACGTTCGTGACCATCTCGGAGACCATCAGCACGGCCGAGTCCACCTGGTCGGCGTCGGCCCAGTCGTGCAGCAGGTCGCGGACCTGCCGGCGGGCGCCGGCGATCCGCTCCGGTTCGGCCTGGGCCACCGTCAGCACCGTACGGCGCGCCGGGCGGGCCGGATGCGTCAGCGGGGCGCCGCAGCCGCAGTCCTCGCCCTCGCGGCCCAGCAGCACCACGGCTATGTCGTCCTCGCGGCGGTCGGCCAGCGGACCCGTGGTGTGGTGCGAGGACGGCCCGTGCACGGCCTGGACCAGGAGGTCGGCCAGCCTTTCGAGGTGCGGGGGCCGGAAGTGCCCGGCCGCCGCGTCCTCCGGCTCGTGCGCGCTCCCGGACCCGTGCGTGTCGGACTCCAGGACCGCGCGCAGCCGCGCCCAGCCCGTGTCCAGGTCGTGCCCGCCGGTCTCGATGAGCCCGTCGGTGCACAGCATCATCGTCTCGCCCGGCTCCAGGGTGAACCGGGTGGTGGGGTAGTCGGTGTCGGGGACGATCCCGAGGGGGAGCCCACCCGCGGTGGGGCGCATCAGGACGGTGCCGTCGGTCATCCGGATCGCGGGGTCGGGGTGGCCGGCGCGGGCCACCTCCAGCATTCCGGTCTTCGGGTCGCACTCGACGTACAGGCAGGTCGCGAACCGCGGGCTCTGGAAGTCCGCGTCCAGCTCGGCGGCCGACCCCGATCCCGTGCCGGTGCCCGCGTCCTCGTACGGGTCGGACTCCGGCGAGGCGCACAGCCCGGCCAGGAAGCGGGAGGCCCGCGAGAGCACCGCGTCGGGCCGGTGGCCCTCGGACGCGTACGCCCGTACGGCGATCCGCAGCTGGCCCATCAGCCCGGCCGCCCGGACGTCGTGGCCCTGCACGTCGCCGATGACCAGCGCGAACCTGCCCGAGGGCAGTGGGATCATGTCGTACCAGTCGCCGCCCACCTGGAGCCCGCCACCGGTCGGAACGTACCGCGCCGCGATCTGCATGCCGGGGATCTCCGGGCCGAGCTGCGGCATCATCGACCGCTGCAGGCCGGTGGTGAGCTCCCGCTCGGATTCGGCCACCCCGGCGCGCTGGAGCGCCTGGGCCAGCATCCGGGCCACGGTCGTCAGGACGGAGCGCTCGTCGGGGGAGAAGGACGCCGGGTGCTTGAAGGCGGCCATCCAGGCGCCCATGGTCCGCCCGGCCACGGTCAGCGGCAGGAAGGCCCAGGACACCCGGTCGAAGCGCTGGGCGAGCGGCCAGGTGGCCGGGAACCGCCGCTTGTAGTCCTCCGGGGTGGCCAGGTAGATCGCCCGGCCGGTACGGACGACCTCGGCGGCCGGGTAGTCCGTCTCCAGCAGCATGTCCGTGAAGGGCTCCTCGTCCCCCGGATCGTGCCCGTGGTGGCCGATGATCGACAGCCGCTCCCCGGCCACGCCGAAGACGGCCAGCCCGTCCGGGCTGAAGCCGGGCATGGACAGCGAGGCCGCGACCCGCAGCACCTCGGCCGTGGACCGGGCCTCCGCCAGCGCGCGCCCTGCGTCCAGCAGGAAGGCCTCGCGGGAGCGCCGCCAGTCGCCGGTGATGGGGGTGTGGGCGGCGGTGGTGCCGGGCTGCGGCTCGGCGATCTCCTGGATGGTGCCGATCAGCTCGTAGTCCACGCCGCCGTCGGCGGACCGGCTCTCCAGCGGTTTGGAGCGGCTGCGCACGGTCCGCAGGACCCGCCCGTCCACGTCCATGATCCGCAGCCGGGCCTCGGCGAGGGTGCCCTCGGCGACGGCCAGGTTCACGATCCCGTTGATCTCGTTCCAGTCCACCGGGTGGAACCGGGACCGTACGGAGACCTCCGGCAGCACCACGGGCTCCGGGGGCAGCCCGAGGAGCCGGGCGGCCTCACCGTCAAGCGTGACCGTCCCGGAGGCGTTGTCCCACCGCCACAGGCCCGTCGCGATGGCGGCCAGGACGTCCTCGGTGCGCACCCGGCCATCTTTACAGGTCATATCCGTCAGGTGCCTGTTAAGAGGGACAGCCGGACGCATTTGCGCAGGCTGGAGGGAGTGCCCGACCCGTCACCTTCCCGGACGGTAACCTTGGGACGGTTGAATCCACCCTGGTATCGCGTAGAACTGGATGACTGATGCATCGGTACAGGTCCCACACCTGCGGCGAGCTCCGCGCTTCTGACGTCGCCGCCGACGTCCGGCTGAGCGGCTGGCTGCACAACCGTCGAGACCTGGGCGGCATCCTCTTCATCGATCTGCGGGACCACTACGGCATCACGCAGCTCGTCGCCCGGCCCGGCACCGCCGCGAACGAGGCGCTCAGCAGCCTCACCAAGGAGACCGTCGTCCGCATCGACGGCAAGGTCGTCTCCCGTGGCGCGGACAACGTCAACCCCGAGCTGCCGACCGGCGAGATCGAGATCGAGGTCGCCGAGGTCGAGGTGCTGGGCGCGTCCGCCCCGCTGCCCTTCACGATCAACACCGACGACGGTGTGAACGAGGAGCGGCGCCTGGAGTACCGCTTCCTCGACCTGCGCCGCGAGCGCATGCACCGCAACATCATGCTGCGCTCGGCGGTCATCGCCTCGATCCGCTCCAAGATGGTGGCCCTCGGCTTCAACGAGATGGCGACCCCGATCCTCACCGCGACCTCCCCCGAGGGCGCCCGTGACTTCGTGGTGCCGTCCCGCCTGAACCCGGGCAAGTTCTACGCCCTGCCGCAGGCCCCGCAGCAGTTCAAGCAGCTGCTGATGATCTCCGGCTTCGACCGGTACTTCCAGATCGCGCCCTGCTTCCGCGACGAGGACGCCCGCGCCGACCGCTCGCCGGGCGAGTTCTACCAGCTCGACGTGGAGATGTCGTTCGTCGAGCAGGAGGACGTCTTCCAGCCGATCGAGCGCCTGATGACCGAGCTCTTCACCGAGTTCGGCAACGGCCGCGAGGTCACCTCGCCGTTCCCGCGGATCCCGTTCCGCGAGTCGATGCTGAAGTACGGCAACGACAAGCCCGACCTGCGCGCCAAGCTGGAGCTCGTCGACATCACCGACGTGTTCGAGGGCTCGGAGTTCAAGGCGTTCGCCGGCAAGCACGTGCGTGCCCTGGCCGTCCCGGACACCGCCGGCCAGCCGCGCAAGTTCTTCGACGGCCTCGGCGAGTACGCGATCTCGCTGGGCGCCAAGGGCCTGGCCTGGGTGCGCGTGGGCGAGGACGGTGCCCTGACCGGCCCGATCGCCAAGTTCCTCACCGAGGAGAACGTCAAGGTCCTCACCGAGCGCCTGGGCCTGGCCCCCGGCCACGCGGTGTTCTTCGGCGCGGGCGACTTCGACGAGGTCTCCAAGATCATGTCCGGCGTTCGCGTCGAGGCGGCCAAGCGCGCGGGCCAGTTCGAGGAGAACGTCTTCCGCTTCTGCTGGATCGTCGACTTCCCGATGTACGAGAAGGACGAGGAGACCGGCAAGATCGACTTCTCGCACAACCCCTTCTCCATGCCCCAGGGCGGCATGAAGGACCTGGAGGAGAAGGACCCGCTCGACATCCTGGCGTGGCAGTACGACATCGTCTGCAACGGCATCGAGCTGTCCTCCGGCGCCATCCGCAACCACGAGCCCGAGGTCATGCTGAAGGCCTTCGAGATCGCCGGTTACGAGGCGGAGACCGTCGAGCGCGAGTTCGCCGGCATGCTGCGCGCGTTCCGCCTCGGCGCCCCGCCGCACGGTGGCATCGCCCCGGGCGTGGACCGCATCGTGATGCTGCTGGCGGACGAGCCGAACATCCGCGAGACGATCGCCTTCCCGCTGAACGGCAACGCGCAGGACCTGATGATGGGCGCGCCGACGGTGCTGGAGGAGGCCCGTCTGCGCGAGCTGAACATCGCGCTGCGCAAGCCGGTCGAGACGAAGGCGGCGGAGCGTCCGGTCTCCGACGCGGTCGTCCCGGACGCCGGGTCCCCGCGGGGCTGAACCCGCCGAACACGCCGAAGGCGGCGCCCCCTCTCCTTGCGGGAGGAGGCGCCGCCTTCTGCGTACGGCCGGGGGCGGGGCCTAGAACCGGTCGAGGACGCCCTTGAGCAGGGCGGCGGAGGTCAGCTCCGTGGGGGCCGGGCCGGCGTGGAAGAAGCCGGCGTTCTCGGCGTCCAGCTTGCGCAGGAAGTCGAAGGCCTTGTTCTCGTGGTCGCCGAAAGCGACGAACTGCCAGTGGATGCCGGGCGCGGTGGCGGCGGCGTCGGTGATCGCCTGACGGGCGGGCTGACGGTTGTCGGGGGCGCCGTCGGTCTGGAAGACGACCAGGGCGGGGCCCTCGCCGCCGTCCTTCTGGTAGCGCTCGACGACGGCCTCGACGGCCACGTGGTAGCTGGTGCGGCCCATCCGGCCGAGCTCGGCGTGGCGGGCCTCGACCCACGCCGCGTCGTGGGTGTCGAGGGCCAGGTCGGCGGTGCCGTCCACCTCCGTGGAGAAGAACACGGTGTGCACGGTCGCCGCGTCGTCGAGGTGCGCGGCGAGGGCGAGGGCGTGGTCGGCGAGGTACTGCGCGCTGCCGTCCTTGTAGAAGCCGCGCATCGACCCGGACCGGTCCAGGACGAGGTACACCTTGGCCCGCGCCCCGGTCTTCCCCTTGCTGCGGAGCACCTGGCCGGCGGCCTTGTACGCACCGACGACCTCGGGCGCGCGACGCCGTACGGCGGCGAGCGCGTGCGCGGCCGTCTGGGTGGCCCCGTCGACCTCGTCCGCCGTCTGGGTGGCCCCGTCGACCTCGTCCGCCTGCGGGGTGGCCCCCTCGACCTCGTCCGCCTCCGGCGCGGGTACGTCGGCCTCGGCGGCCAGCGGCTCCGCCTGCGGCGTGGCGTCGGCGTCGGGCTGCTCCTGCGCCTGCGGCGCGGCGGCTTCGGCTGCTGCCGGCTCCGGCGCCGCCTCCGGCTCGTCCTGCGCCTGCGGCGCGGTGTCGGGCTCTGCCTGCTCCGCAGCCGCGGTGGTGTCCGTCTCGGCCACCGGTGCGGTGGCTTCGGCGGCCAGGGGCTCGTCCTGAGCCTCCGGCGCGGCCACGTCGGCCTCTGCCGCCGGCGGCTCGGCCTCGGGCTGCTCAGCAGCCGCGGGGGCGTCCGCCTCTGCGGCCAGGGGCTCCGGTTCGGCGGATCCGGCAATCTGCGGGTCCGGCTCGGCCGCCGGTGCGGCCCCCGCCTCCGGCGCGGGTGCGCCGGCCTCGGCGGCGGCAGGCTCGGGCTCCGCAGTGGTGGCAGCCGGCTCGTCCTGTGCCTGCGGCGCGGTGTCGGGCTCCGCGGTGGCGGCCAGGGGCTCCGCCTCCGGCGCGGGTGCGCCGGCCTCGGCGGCGGCAGGCTCGGCCTCGGCGGCGGCGGCAGGCTCGGCCTCGGTGGCGGCAGGGTCGGGCTCCGCAGTGGTGGCAGCCGGCTCGTCCTGTGCCTGCGGCGCGGTGTCGGGCTCCGCAGGGGCGGCCGGGGCCTTCGCCTCCGGGGCGGGGGCCTCGGTGGCGGCAGGCTCGGGCTTCGCAGGGGCGGGAGCCTCGGGCCGCTCCGCTGCCGGCGGGGTGGTTTCCGGGCCGGGCGCCGCCGCAGGCGAGGGCGCGCGGCGGGCTTCGGGGACCGTGGGGTCCGCCGCCGGGGCGGGGGCCGTGAGGACCGTCCCGGGCTCGCGGTCCCGCGGGGCGGACTGAGGAGGAACAGTGGGGTTGTCGAAGGACGCCGCCACCAGATCGGCGGCCACGTCCAGGGGAGTACGTTCCGCCTGGTTGGGGACAGCGGCCGAGGGGGCGTCCGTAGTCTCCGGAACGGGTTCTTCAGACCGTCCGAACACCTTGCGCAACAAGCTCCGAATACCCATGGGCCAGGCCTTTCGCATGAGTGCGTGCGTCATTTGTCCGTGCTGCGCGGATGATCCCTGCCCAGAGTGGACACGTAAGGTTATCGGCCGCCCGGCTGGATCTTCGGCAGGGTCGCCTTTCGTGGCGTCCGGCTTCCAAACACCCGCAGACCGCCCTCGAACTGCCGCTCCGACGTGCCGGGTTCACCGACCGTTCATCCCCGCGCCGCCGCTTCGGCGCAACCCGGGCCTAGCGTCACGGCTGGATCGTTCCGACACGTTGTCGGCGCTCACGCAGCTACTCGGAGGACACTCGTGCGCAAGCTTCTGCCGCTCATCGGCAACCCGCATGGGAGCGGCCGGTCCGCTCTCACCTGTCGTTACCGCTGTGGCGACGCCTGCTTCCACGAGGTGCCGAACACCAGCGACAACGAGTACGCCGGCGACGTCATAGCCCGCGCGTACTCCCGCCGCTCGATGCTGCGTTCCGCCGCCGTCGTGACGGTCGCCACCGCCGCCGGTACCGCCGTGGCCCTCAGCGGCCCGGGGCAGACCGCGAACGCCAGCCCCTCCGGTGAGGCCGCGGCCGCCGGCGCCGGCAAGGGCGGCGAGGCCGCCCGCGGCCTCCGCTTCAAGGCCGTCGCGCCCAACACCGACGACAAGGTCACCATCCCCGAGGGCCACGAGCAGAACGTGGTCATCCGCTGGGGCGAGCCGATCATCAAGGGCGCTCCGGGCTTCGACCCCGACAAGCAGACCGCCGCCGCGCAGGCCGGTCAGTTCGGCTACAACAACGACTTCCTGAGCCTCCTCCCGCTCGGCGGCGACTACGAGCGCCAGCAGCTGCTCGTGGCCAATCACGAGTACACCGACGAGATCCTCATGTTCAAGGGCTACGACCCGGCCAAGCCGACCCGCGAGCAGGTCGAGATCGCCTGGGCCGCGCACGGCCTGTCCGTGGTCGTCGTCCAGGAGGACCACCGCAGCGGCAAGCTGACCGCCGTCACCCGCCACCAGCTCAACCGCCGCCTGACGGCCACCAGCGAGTTCAGGCTGACCGGCCCGGCCGCGGGCAGCGCCCTGCTGAAGACCTCCGTCGACGCCACCGGCACCAAGGTGCTCGGCACCCTCAACAACTGCGCCGGCGGCACCACCCCGTGGGGCACCACCCTCCACGGCGAGGAGAACTTCAACCAGTACTTCGGCAACGCCGGCCAGGTCACCGACCCGGCCGCGGCCGCCCGCCTGAAGCGCTACGGCGTGACCGCCGGCGCCACCGAACGCAAGTGGGAGCTGTTCGACAAGCGCTTCGACGTGGCGCAGGAGCCCAACGAGTCGCACCGCTTCGGCTGGGTCGTCGAGCTGGACCCGTACGACCCGAACTCCGTCCCGCGCAAGCGCACCGCGCTGGGCCGCTTCAAGCACGAGGCCGCGCAGCCCCGCCTGACCGAGGACGGCCGCCCGGTCGTCTACATGGGCGACGACGAGCGCTTCGACTACTTCTACAAGTTCGTCTCGTCGAAGCAGATGAAGAAGGGCAACTCGCGCGCGGCGAAGGAGCACAACCTCACGCTGCTCGACGAGGGCACCCTCTACGTCGCCAAGCTCACCGGCGACTCCCCGGCCGCCGAGCTCGACGGCACCGGCAAGCACCCCTCCGACGGCGAGTTCGACGGCTCCGGCGTCTGGATCAAGCTGGCCACCGGCAACGTCTCGCACGTCGAGGGCATGACGGCCGAGGAGGTGTACATCTTCACGCGCCAGGCCGCCGACAAGGTGGGCGCCACCAAGATGGACCGCCCCGAGGACGTCGAGCCCTCCCCGCGGACCGGCCGCGTCTACGTCGCGCTGACCAACAACACGGACCGTGGCAAGCCGGGCAAGGAAGGCGCGACCGAGGCCAACCCGCGCAATCTGAACAAGCACGGCCAGATCCTGGAGCTCGCCGAGAACTTCGACGACCCGGCCGGCGACGGCTTCGCCTGGCGCCTCTTCCTGGTCGCCGGTGACCCGAACGACCCGGCGACGTACTTCGCGGGCTTCCCGAAGGACAAGGTCAGCCCGATCTCCTGCCCGGACAACGTGGCCTTCGACCCGCACGGCAACCTGTGGATCTCCACGGACGGCAACCAGCTCGGCTCCCACGACGGGCTGTTCGGCGTCGCGACGGCCGGTGAGCGCCGCGGTGAGCTGAAGCAGTTCCTGACCGTTCCGCGCGGCGCCGAGACCTGCGGCCCGCTGATCCAGGACAAGCGCGTCCTGGTGGCCGTCCAGCACCCGGGCGAGATCGACGGCGCGTCCGTCGAGAAGCCGCAGTCGGTGTGGCCCGACGGCCCCGGCAAGATCGTCCGCCCGGCCGTCGTCTCGGTCTGGCGCAAGGACGGCAAGAACATCGGCGTCTGATCCGGTGGTCGGGCCGATGTTCCACGTGAAACACAGCTCACGTGAAGCGTCGGCCCCACATCGGCCCGTCGGCGTCAACTTCCGTCGGGCAGCCGCCCGACCGGAAGTCTGAGTGTCGTCAGCGCGCCCCCGTCGGGCGCGTTGGCGAAGCTCAGCGCGATCTCCAGCACCGCCGCCTGCCCCGCCACGATCGTGAGCCCCAGCCCGTGGCCGCGTCCGCGGCCCGGGTCTCCGGTGCGGAACCGCCGGGGGCCCTGCTCGATCAGCTCCGGCGGATAGCCGGGCCCGTGGTCGCGGACCGTCACCACCGGGCCCTCCACGCTCACCTCGATCGGCGGCCGGCCGTGTTTGTGGGCGTTGACCAGCAGGTTCGCCAGGATCCGGTCGAGGCGCCGCCGGTCGGTGAGCACCACCGCGTCCCGGACCACCCGCACCGAGGCGGCCGGCCCGGCCGCGGCGACGGCCCGCTCCACGGCCCGGCCGAGTTCCACGCGGGCCAGATCGGCCCGTTCCACCCCCGAGTCCAGCCGGGAGATCTCCAGCAGGTCCTCGGTCAGCAGGTGCAGGGCCTTCAGCCGGTCGTTGATCATCTCCTTGGGGCGCCCCTCGGGCAGCAGCGCCGCCGCGGCCAGTGAGCCGGTGAGCGGGGTCCGCAGCTCGTGCGCGACGTCCGCCGTGAAGCGCTTCTCCGCCTCCAGCCGGTCCTGGAGGGACCCGGCCATCGAGTCCAGTGCGTGCGCCACGTCCCGTACCTCGTCCCGGTCCCGGGAGCGGCGGCCCGGCCGCCGGCCGTCCGCGCGGGAGGGAAAGCCCACCCGGGCGTCCAGGTCCCCGGCGCTGATCCTGCGGGCCACGGCGGCGGTGGTCGAGAGCCGCCGGCTGATCCGGTCGGCGAGGAAGAGGCCGGCCAGCGCCACCACGCCGGCGGCGAGCGCCGCGGAGGCGAGGATCGCGGTGTCGATGTCCCGCAGTCGGCTGCGGGTGCCCTGGAACGGGATCCAGACGGCGAGTGCCTGTTCGTCGGCGGGGGCGGCGGCCCACATGACGGGCTTGCCGTCGTACGAGCCGACCATGCTGCCGGTGTCCCCGCGGGCGACGAGTTCACGCAGCAGGCGGGGCAGCTGGGGCGGGTCGAGGACGACGTTCACGTCGCCGTGCGTGGTGCCGTACTCGTAGTGGCTGAGGGCGTGCTCCAGTGCCGTGTCCGCGTCCTTGCGGACCTCGCCGACGATCTGCTGGGCGACCACGTTGTGCACCAGGATCCCGAGCACGGCGGCAACCATGCAGCACACCGCCGTGGTGGTCAGGGCGATCTTCCAGCGGAGGCTGCTCAGCGCGTGCATCGCTGTGCGTCCGGGCTGAGGGGGACACCCGTGAGGGACGAGCAGTCGTCCAGCGTGAGCTGGGTGAGGTTCATGGTTCGCGCCTTGGGGTCCCACACGTAGTCGGAGACGGCGACGTACGCGGGGTTCGAGGTCGGTTCGCGGACCGCCAGGTGTTCGGCGGCCACTTCCACCCCCTCCAGCACTGCCCGCCGGGACAGGATCCTGGCGATCCTCCCGTCGTCCTGGACGGTGTAGACGCGCAGTTCGCTGAGCCGGCCGTCGAGGTCCAGTGCGGTGATCAGCTCTTCCCGGCCGTTTCCCGTCAGGTCGTGCAGGACCGCGCGGCGCACCGGGCAGTCGGGCCCGCCGTCCACAGCCTGTGTGCAGAGTGCGAGCCGCTGCACGGCCCGGGGGTCGACGAGCCGGCCCGTCCCCCCGTCCTGTTGCGTCGCCGAGGTGATGTCGGCCCGTACGACGGACAGCGCGTCCACCCCGCGCATGCTCAGGTCCACCACCTTGGGGAGCCCGGGCACCACGGCGGCCGTGCCCGGCTTCTGGTCCGGTTCGGGCGGGTCGGGGCGGATGCCCTTCCACAGGCTCTGCGGGGCGTGCACGGTGCCGAGGTCGCCCTCGCTCTGCAGCCCCTCCACGTCGGCGCACCCCGCCAGGAGGACGGCGAGGACGATCACGGCGGGGGCGCGGTGCATGCTCCGATGCTCTCCCGCCGGGCGGCTCCCGGCCCGGACTCAGGCCCATCCGGGGGACCGGTCCCGCACAGAGCGCCGGGCGGACGGCCGCACCGGGGCTCTGCCGCGAGCCCGCGCGCCGAACGCCGACGGGGCCGGATTCGTCAGGGCTCCGGCTGGGCGATGGCGCGGGCGGCCGCGACCTCCTGGTGGACGGGGGCCAGGACGCTCGACGTCCCGCCCGGGAGCTCCGCCTCGACGCGTACCGGGACGGTGCTGCTGCGGACCCGCCCGGCCAGTTCGCGGAGCTGGCGTGCGATCCCCTCCACCTCCTCCGCGTCCGGCGGCGCCGCGCCGTGGTTGACGCGGACCCGCGCGGCGGTGGTCGCGTCCACGATCCGCTCGACGGCGACCACCAGCGGCCACCAGGCGGCGGCGCGCGCCCCCGTGGGCGGCGGCTCGGTCAGTGCCCGCTGGAACTCGCTGCGCACGCCCGACAGGTCGCGGTAGATGCGCCGCCGGGCCTGGAGGCGGGCGGTGCGCGCCGCCGCGTGCGCGGCCTCGTCGGCGGCCGGCGCGAAGGCCCGTTCCACGTAGCGGGCGGCGTCGTACACGGTGTCGGCGAGCCGGTCCCCGATCCGGGTGTGCCAGCTCTCGGGCCACAGCAGGTATCCCGCGACGAGGGTGATGGCGCAGCCGATCAGGCTGTCCAGCAGCCGGGGGCGGATCAGGTCGAAGCCCTGGTGGTTGAGCATGTCCGAGAGCAGCAGGATCACCGGGGTGATCGCGGCGGTCTGGAAGGCGTACCCCTTGACCGAGAAGGCCGGGATCAGCCCGGCGAGCACCATCATCACCGGCACGACCGCCCAGCCGCGCGGTACCTCGGCGAGTACGGCGGCCGCGATGACCAGTCCTCCGGCGGTGCCGAGCGCGCGCAGTACGGCCCGCGAGAACACCGAGCCGAAGTCGGGCTTGAGGACGAAGGTGACGGTCAGCGCGACCCAGTAGGACCGCTCGAACTCGATCACCGATACGAGCACCTGCGCGAGCCCGATGCACAGTGCGAGCCGCAGCCCGTACCGCCAGGAGGCCCTGGACAGCATCATGTCGCGCACGGCCCGCCGGGCGCGCACCCGCAGCGCGGCGGGCCGGCCGAGGCGGTCGTCCACGTTGTACGGGTCCGGTTCGGCGAGGTAGACGATCCTGGCCGCATGGCGCAGGGCCCCGTCGACGGCCCGCTCGGCCGGGGTGTGCGCGGCGGGCAGCTCCAGTACGGGGGTTCCGGTGCGGCCCTCCTCGACGGCGGTGGCGAGGGACCGTACGGCCGCCGGGATCTCGGGTGGCAGCGGCCTGCCGCGCAGGTGTGCGGCAGGCGCGGCCTCCACGAGCGGGATCACCACGTTGAGCTGGGCCAGCATCCGCACCAGCGAGGGGCTGCGCCCGTGCACCCGGGCACGGCGGCCGAGCACCAGGTCGTAGGCCCGGTTCAGGGTCTGGGTGACCTCCAGGCGGCGCTCGTCGTAGGCGGCGCCGGGGCGCCCGGCGGCCTCCAGGGCGTCGGCCAGGGCCCGGTAGGTGGCGGCGACCGCGGCCCGCTCGGGCTGCCTGCCGCGCAACGGCCAGCCCAGCAGGCTGAGCGCCAGCACGAACAGTCCGCCCGCGCTCAGCAGCAGCGGGGCCGTCCACCAGGGCTCCGGCATCGGGATCCCGGCGCCGATCACTGCGTTGAGCAGGAGCAGCAGCCCGGACACGGAGGCGACCGTGCCGATGGAGGAGATCATCCCGGAGACGAGGGCGACGAGGGTGAGCACGCCGACGGCGAGCCAGCCCTGGCCGTAGACCAGGGTGCCCAGGGCCACGCCGACGGCGCCGAAGAACTGCGGGACGGCGATGTTGAGGACCCGCATCCGGTAGGCGTCGGCGGTGTCGCCGATGACCCCGGAGAGGGCGCCCATGGAGACGAGCGCGCCGTACTCGGGCTCGTCCAGGGCGAAGCCCACGGCGAGCGGGGCGGACAGGGCGACCGCCGCCCGGGCCACGGCGGCCCAGGGGATCGGTGCGGTACTCGGCTTCAGCCCCTGGAGGAGCCAGGCGGGGGGAGCCAGAGGACGGTGCCGGGCTCGCCGCGACGATATGTTTTCGGTGCGTTCGGTGCTCATCCCGCTTCCGTGCCGCCGCTCGCGAATCGGTTCTTCTGGGCTCTTCTGCGTCGTTCTGCGCGTGATTGGTACCTTCCGAGCTTATGGGGTGCGGCGCACTCGGCCCATCACCCATGCGGCCAGTGCGGCGGTGAGCCCGATCACGAGCACCACCGAGGCGGTGGTGCGCAGGAACGCGGTGAGGGCGTCGTACACGGCGCCGGCGGCGGGCCGGTCGATGTCGGCGGGCAGGTCGTCCAGGGTGAGCCGGCGGCACACCTCCACCGTGAGCCACAGCAGCCCCGCCCCGACCGCGAGCCCGAGGCCGGTGGCCATCACGGCGCGCCGCCGGTGGACGGCGACCGCGATGGCCGCCGCGGCCAGGACCAGGGTGAGCACGGGGAGCCAGACGCCGGCGATCTGGAGCATGTGGAAACCCTCCCGGAGAGCGCCGAGGTTGTCGTACTCCATGACCTTCACGGACAGGTGCGTCACCGGGATGCGGTCGGCGAAGGGCACGCCGCCCTCGACGAGTTCGCCCTTGACCTCGGCTATGACGGGCGCGAGGTCGATGGTGAGGGCGTCGCCGTGGCCGGTGGTGAGCGCGTCGAGGAAGGCGGCGTGGGCGGCGCGGTTGGCCGCGTCCCAGGCCGTCTGGTAGGCGGGGGTGCCGGCGAAGGAGTGCAGGGCCTCGCCCAGCAGCGCGTCCACGCCCATCTGGAAGGGTCCCGCGTCGATCTGTCCGGCGAGGGCGCGGGTGACCTGGGTGATGACGACTTCCTGGACGTCTCGGTTCGCGGCGAGGGGGGACATGGCGGCGGTGTAGCGGTCGGCGTTGCCGAGCTCGTGGTCCGCCCAGTACGCGACGGCGCTCGCGGGCACCAGGAGGGCCACGAGCGCGATGAGTACCGCCGACAGGATGGTGCGCACGTCACCAGGGAATGCGGGCGCGGGGCCGGGCGCGAGCGGTGTTGCTGCGGTTGGGGGAGGACCGTCCGGCGGCGCGGCACCCTTGCCTTCCTTATCCTGGATATCTAATATCCAGGATATGAAGATGAGCGAGGGCGTCGAGTGGGCGCTGCACAGCTGCGTCAACCTGGCCTGGAGCGGCCCGGACCGGGCGGTGTCGGCGGCGCGGTTGGCCGCGTGGCACGACCTGCCCGCCGCCTACCTCAACAAGCAGCTGCAGGCGCTGGCCCGGGCGGGCATCGTCACCTCCGCCCCCGGCCCCCGGGGCGGCTTCAGGCTGGCCCGCCCGCTCGCCGCCATCTCGCTCATGGACGTGGTCGCCGCCGTCGAGGGGCCCGAGGAGGCCTTCCGCTGCGCGGAGATCCGACGGCGGGGCCCCGGCGCCGGCGAACCGGCGGCCGACGCCGCCGACTGTGCCATCGCGCACGCCATGACCCGGGCCGAACTGGCCTGGCGCAGGGCACTGGCGGCCCAGAACCTCGACGAGATCCGGCGTCAGGCCGAACGGCAGGCCCCCGAGGCCCCGGCGCGGCTCCGCGCCTGGCTCGCCACGCGGTAGCACCTGCGGCGGCGCCACGGCACGTACGGAGGTGCGGCGCCACGGCACGTACGGAGGTGCGGCGCCACGGCACGTACGGAGGTGCGGCGCCACGGCGCGTACGGAATCGGAAACGGCAACGTGAACGGCAACGCGAACGGAAACAGGGAGCTCGGAATGACGCGCAGCATCATCAACCCGGCCGGACTGCACACCCCGACCGACTACGGCTACAGCCACATCGTCTCCGCCCCCGGCGAGCAGGTCTTCATAGCCGGCCAGTACGGCTCCGACGAGAGCGGCCACGTCGTCTCCGAGGACTTCGCCGACCAGGTGGAGAAGGCCTTCGCGAACCTCCGGACCGCCCTCGCGGCCGTCGGCCTCGCTCCCGCCGACGTCGTCCGCATCGGCACCTACGTCGTCGGCCACGACCAGCGCAAGCTGGAGGTCCTCCTCAAGCAGCTCCACGCCACCTGGGGCACCGAACTGCCCGCCCAGACCCTGATCGGGGTGGCCTCACTCGCCCTGCCCGGCATGCTCTTCGAGATCGACGCCGTGGCGGTGCGCACGCCCTGACCGTTGATCCACTTGCCGGTCCGGGGTGGCGGGTGTGCTCTGGATGATGGAAGAGAGGAGCCCGTCATGGCACATGCGGCACCCACCGCCCACCGGCGGCCCACCTGGCAGTCGGCGGACATGGCCCACCTGAGCAAGAGCGCCTACGTGCGCCCCCTGCTCGCCGGACTCGTGTACGGCGTATGGGCCGCCTTCATCCAGCGCCAGACGGGCCCGGTCGACGCGGGCAACGTCTTCTACGGGATCCTGTGCGGCGTGCTGTTCGCCGGGATCATGTTCGCCCTGGCCCGGATCGGCCCCCGCCTCAGGCGGGAGTTCCACGCCGCCGCCTACGGCGTCTTCACCGGCGTCGCCGCGGGCTACCTGCACAGCCTCACCAACGAGTCCGTGCTCAGCTCCACCGTCATCGGCCTCTTCGTCGGCCTGGGCGTGGGCCTGGCGGCCTTCTACCGCTACTACACGCGCGAGGACTGACGCAGGGGACGAGAGGGACGGTTTCCGAGGCGCCCGCAGGCCGCACGGCCCTGCGGGCGCCTCGGGGCGCTCCTACCCGGCCGAGTCGGCGGCCTTCTGCTGCGGTTCACTCTCGGACTCGTCGGCGACCGCGACGGACACGGCCTGGGCCTTCGGTGGCTCGGCCGGCTCGGTCTGACGGACCGGCGGGGTGAACCGCGTGACCTCGGCGCGAAGCATGGCGTTCAGAGCGGCGTACGGGTCGATGGGCATGGCGGAACCTCACGGTGCTCAGGGTGTGGGGGCTGCGCTGTCACTGGGGGTGTCGCGGGGATGTCCTGCCGGTAATGGGGCCGGACAGCTCCTCGGTCCTCTCAGCAGCGCAGGACCACACTCCGCACCGTCCGCAGGGACAGGGCCGGTTCGGCCGTTTTTGCGATCGGCCCGCACCGCGGCGCATCCGGGTGTTTCACGTGAAACACCGCGAGCGGTGTCCGCCGTACGCCCGGCAGCCCGCGCGCGATGCTCCGCACAGCCGTCCGTGCCTCGGGGTCGGCGGCCGGATCGGACGGGCCCTCGCCGGGTTCGCCCGGCTCGGAGGGCGCGGTGGAGGCGGGACGGGACTCCGCGGCCGCGGCGCCGGCCGGACCGGCGCCGAACACGCACAGCAGCACGACACAGGCCGCCGTCAGGGCCCTGGTCAGTGCCGAACGTGCGCGTTGCTTCCCACTCATGCGAGGGGTGTGCCCCGACACGCCGGACGACTCCCGGACCGGCCCCAAGAAGCCCCCGACCGGAGGACGAAGACACCCCCCACGGCTGACAGACGGCCGTAGGAGGTGGGTTGGGTCTGCGGGCGGGGCGCGGGGCGGCGGGCTCGCCGGACCGGGTCAGCGGGTGCGGCGCTGCCCGGTCAGCCGGGCCAGCACGGCGGTCTCGCCGCCGAGCAGCCGCAGTTGGGGCCGGCCGGCCGGATCCTCGCGGACGGTGGTCTCGCCGGGGGAGACCCGTACGACGGTGAACACGGCCGTACGGCTGTCCGCGCGGGGGATCTCGATGGTCCGGCCGCGCCGCAGCTCGCCGAGGCGCAGCCCCTCACCGGTGACCACGGCGGTTCCGGCCGCCCCGGGCGCGGGACCGTCGGTGTCCCAGGAGACCTCGTCGCGGTCGTCGCCCACGGGCACGTCGACGTCCAGGCTCGGGATCCGCAACCGCAGCGGCTGCGCGGGTCGCAGGGGACCCGTGACCGTTCGCAGCGGCCCGGCGGCGGTTCTCGGCGACCGCTCCCCCCGGCCGGGGACGTGCTGCCCGGACTGCTCCAGCTCCCGCACGAGACGGCGGTGTCCGGAGATCCCCAGTGCCCGCGAAGGCAGCGCGTCGTCGGTGGTCACCGCAGCGGGCTTGGCGCCCTCGGTCCGTTGCAACACCACGATGCCGGTGGACAACAGAGCCACCGTCAGCGAGGCGACGACCCACTGGGCGCGGGGCATGGGAATCCCTCCTGTCCGGCACGTGCGGCCGGGTCATGTGAGCAGTGGACACCTCCTCTGCCCATCGGGACCCGGTGAAACACGGGAGACTGACGATGCGTCACGGGCGTGTCGTCCCCGGATCGGCGCGTTTCCGCAGCTCGCGGCGGATGCCCGCGCCCTGCGCCGGCAGGGGGAGGGATGCCCCCGAACGGGTGAGACGGCAAGCGCGAGTCCGGCAGCCGGCGCCGCCGGCCGAGGTCTCACATGACGACGGCGGCCGTGCCCGCGCCCATCAGGACGGCGGCGAGGTGCACGGCCGGGTGGCCGTAGTCGCCGTACCAGAGATGGCGGGCCAGGCCGCCGAGGGCGGCCAGCGCGGCGATGATGCCGATCTGGCCGAACAGTGTGACCGCGCAGCAGGGGGCCAGGAGCAGCAGGAACGAGTTCAGCCAGAACGGGGCGGCGCCCGTCCAGCCTCGCCATTCCCTGATCGCCGTCGGCATGTGCTACCGGCCCCCTCGTGGTCAACTCGTCGGCTGCACAGCCTCCTTGGGTGTGGAGGCGGGCGCAAGGGCCCGTTCGGCTAGATAGCCGAAGGCCAGGCCGAAAGTCGTCCACAGTGCGGTCTGGATGGCCAGGGACGCGAGGCGGAAGTCCCAGATCAACGCGGCCGGGAAGTCCGCCGGGACCTCCTTGATCCCGGGCAGGACGGCGTACGAGACGCCGATGACCAGGACGAAGGCGGCGCCGGCGACGATCGACGCGTTCCAGTTGCCGAGCTTCGGCGCGAGCCGCCGGCCGAGGATCAGCGCGCCCGCCGCCAGCAGCGCGCTCAGGGCGATCATCAGGAGGTAGAGGGCGGTCCGCCGACCGGCGGTCTCCGGGTCGCCGACGGCGGGGGGATTGGCGGGGTACTTGAAGAACGGCACCAGGGTGACGGTGACGAACAGGGCCGCGGTGACCAGCGCGGCCGTGGCCAGCGGGCCGAAGCGGCCGATGCGGCCCAGCGCGTAGCAGTAGACGAGCGCGGCGATGCCGCCGAGCGCGACTCCGTAGAGCAGGACGCCGGTGCCGAGGCCGGCCGTGGCCTGGAGGGCCCGGCTGACCGGGGCCTCCTCACCGTGGTCGTGTCCGGCCGCGGCGGCCTCTTCGATCGCGATGGCCGCGTCCACCTTGGACTCACCGAGGAGGTACGCGACGAGGAAGGCGGCCACGCCGGCCAGCAGACCGGCGAGCATGCCCCTGACGAGCAGCGTGCGGGGGGAAACGTTCATGGTTCGGTTCCCTTGCGGAGACGGAGGTCTGTGGCAGGGGAATCAGTGGCAGGGGAAACCGAGGAGGTGGCGGCCGTCGTGCAGCCACTCGTGGATCGTCTCGCCTTCGAAGAGCGCGGTGGCGCCCTGCTCGGCGCCGACGAAGTAGAGCAGGACCAGCATCAGGATCCCGACGAACACGGCCCAGGGGGCCAGCGCGGAGAGCGAGATCGGGGCAATGGCGGGGGCGTTCGTCGTCGGCGCGGCGGAGTGGGCCATGGCAGAACCTCCAGAGGGAACACGCGTCCCGGTCAGTGGTGCTCGCGACGACGGTGACGGGTCTGACTTGCCTCCCCCTCCGGGAGGTTTCACAGTGGCGCGACCGTGCCGGATTCTCACCGGTGCTTCCGTCCTACCGTCGTCATGCAGTTGTCTCGTCCGGACCGTACCGCGCATACGCTCCCCTTATGAAGACCCCGTTGATACGTGTCCGTCTTTCCAGGCTCCCACTGGACACGGCGGCCCGCCTGGGCCGCTTCGGTCACGCGCAGCCGTGCCCGGGGTACGAGGGCCTGCGCGGCCTGGACGCGGGCGAGTGGGCGGGGCGCACCCTGGACGGGGTGGCGGCCGAGGATCCGGCGGCCCTGCACGCCTGGATGACGGACCCCGGGTACGCGCCACCGGGCGGCGAGTCCGTGGACGCGCTGATCGCCCGCGTCGGGGCGGAGCTGGCCGGGCTGGCCGCGGGCACCCACCGGATGGCGGTCGAGCAGGCCGTCGTACGGGCGGCCGTGGTGTACGCCCTGGAGCTGCCCGCGGCGGCCTTCTGGCGGCTGGACGTGCGGCCGGAATCGGTGACCACCCTCACCGGGCGGGCGGGGCGCTGGAACCTCCTGGTGGGCCAGCCGGAGGACGCCGATCAGACGGCGCAGCGCTTCGGCCCGGACCCCGCGACGCGGTCCGGGCCGAGCACGTCTTCCTGACGGGTGTTACGCGACGATCCAGTCGGACGTGGCGATCACCGGCTGCACGCCGTCGCGGTGCACGGTGCCCTCGATCAGCCCGTACATCCGGTCCGCCGCGAAGTAGACCTCGTTGTCGTTCTTGAGGCCGAAGGGCTCCAGGTCGACGAGGAAGTGGTGCTTGTTGGGGAGGTTGAGGCGCACCTCGTTGACCTTGGGGCAGTTGTCGAGCACGCGCTCGGCCATCTGGTTCAGGGTCTGCTGCAGCGAGTACGAGTACGTCTCGGCGAAGGCTTCCAACATGTTCTTGCGGACCTTCTTGTACGCCTGGTCCCAGTCGTACGAGGAGTCGTCGGCGGCCAGCGCCGAGTGCGCCCAGCGCGCGGTGACCTTGGTCGCCAGGATGCGGTCGTACGCCTCTTGGAGGGTCGTGTACTTGTCCTTGATGTAGCCGTGGAACTCGGAGTTGGTCGAGTTCATCACCGTGAGGTCCTTCAGACCGGAGATGACCTGCAGGCCCGTCGTCTCGCTGTAGGTGATCTGCGCCGTGCGCACCTCCTGGCCCTTGCGGACGAAGGAGTGCTGCTCCTTGCGCGTCGGGACCGGGATGCGGTCCCACACGTACTCCTCGATGCGGATCTGCGCCTCGCGGATGGGCTGCTGCGAGGAGACGAAGTGCTTGGCGAGCAGGATGCCGAAGGCCTCGGGGGAGTCGATGCCGTGCTCCTTGCCGAAGGCGTAGACCGTGTTCTTGGTGGTGTCGGTCGGCAGGCAGTTGGCGTTGTTGCCGGTGAGGTGGACGTCGCGGAACTCGCCGCGGAGCGCGACCGAGACGTTGAGGTCGCGGATCTCGTGCCAGGAACCGTCGCCGCCCTTGCGGGTGACCTTCACGATGCGATTCTCGGCCTTGCCGTACTGGTTCTGTGCCAGGACGTGCTTGCTCATGGCTGTCTTCCTTCGGGTACACGGAGTCCGGCTGACTGGATCCCGTACGCCCGGCGTCCAGCGGAAGGCCCGCTCCCCGCCGTTCGGTCACGGAGGACCGCCCCGGGACTGACGTGCATCCCGGTTCGTAGGTGCTCTGTTCGGATTTCAGCACGTTCACGTGCTGTTCGTAATGGCGCGGAACATCCAAGACAGGCACCCACGGATTGGGCGACCGTATGTTTCGGCAGATCAGATCGTGTGCGCGTCGGCCACCGAGAGGGCCTGGCCGAGGATCTCCAGTCCCGTGGCCACGTCCTGCGGCGCGATGTTGCAGGCCGGCGCGACGTGGATGCGGTTGCCGGCGACGAGCGGCCAGACCCCGCCCTTCTTGCACGCGGCGGCGAACTCGGCCATCGGCGCGTTGTCCGCCCCGGCGGCGTTGTACGGGACCAGAGGCTCGCGCGTCTCCCGGTTGCGCACGAGCTCCAGGGCCCAGAAGGTGCCGAGGCCGCGGACCTCGCCGACCGACGGGTGCCGCTCGGCCAGCGCGCGCAGGCCGGGGCCGAGCAGGTCCGCGCCGGTGCGGGCGGACTGCTCGACGATGCCCTCCTCCTCCATGACGTTGATCGTCGCGACGGCGGCGGCGCAGGCCAGCACGTGCCCGGAGTAGGTCAGCCCGCCCGGGTAGGGCCGGCGGGCGAAGGTCTCGGCGATGGCGGCCGAGACGGCGACGCCGCCGAGCGGTACGTAGCCGCTGGTCACGCCCTTGGCGAAGCAGATCAGGTCGGGGGTGACGTCCCAGTGCTCGGAGGCGAACCACCGGCCGGTGCGCCCGAAGCCGACCATGATCTCGTCGAGGATGAAGACGATGCCGAAGCGGTCGCAGAGCGCGCGCACGCCGGCCAGGTAGCCGTCGGGGTGCACGAGCACGCCCGGGGCTCCGCCGACGGTCTCCAGGATGATCGCGGCGATCGACTGTGGGCCCTCGAAGACGATGGTGTCCTCGAGGTGGCGCAGGGCCCGCTCGCACTCCTCGGCCTCCGTGGCCGCGTAGAAGGGCGAGCGGTAGGTGAAGGGCCCCCAGAAGTGCACGACGCCGGCGGTCGCGGAGTCGTTGCCGAAGCGGCGGGCGTCGCCGGTCAGGTTGATCGCGGTGGAGGTGGCGCCGTGGTACGAGCGGTACGCGGACAGCACCTTGGGCCGGCCGGTGTGGAGCCGGGCCATGCGGACGGCGTTCTCCACGGCCTCGGCCCCGGCGTTGGTGAAGAAGATCTTGTCGAGGTCGCCCGGGGTGCGCTCGGCGATCAGCCGGGCCGCCTCGGAGCGCACGTCGACGGCGAAGCCGGGCGCGACGGTGCACATCCTGGCCGCCTGCTCCTGGATGGCCGCGGTGACCTTGGGGTGCTGGTAGCCGATGTTGGTGTAGACGAGCGCGCTCGAGAAGTCGAGGTAGCGGTTGCCCTGGTAGTCCCAGAAGTACGACCCCTCGGCACCGGCGACGGCAAGCGGATCGATGAGCTCCTGCGCAGACCAGGAGTGGAAGACGTGCTTCCGGTCAGCGTCTTTCACGGTGGCGAGGGCGTCGGCTTCTGCGTTCATGAAACGAGCGTAGTTGTCCAGGATGTGGACGCGGCGGGGGTCGCCCGCCGCGTCCGCCGCGTGGCGCCCGGCGAAGACCGGGGCCGGGCCGGGCGGGTCCCTGCGGGGCCCGTGGGAGGCGGGGCCGGCGGCCGGGCCGGTCCGGGCGAGGGCCGGGCCGGGGACCCGTCGGGTGGGCGCCGCCCACGGGTCGTCGGCCGGTACCCGGGCGTCCGCCGCGGGTGCAGGAGCCGGAGCGGCAACGGCGGCCGCCGAGGGAGTCGCCGCCGGGGGGCGGTGGCCTTGGTGACGGCAGCGACGGCCTGGTCCACGCCGGTCCCTGCACGGTGGGCGTCGGTGAGGATCCGGGTGACGTCGATCCCGGCGGCATCGAGACGGGCCATCGCGGCGGCGATGTCGTCGCGGGTGCAGGTGTTGGTGCTGGCCCCTGTCGCACCCGAAGCGGGTGCAGGAGGTGCGGCGGACTGGCCGGAGCTGCTGTCGGTGGGGTTGGCTAATCTCCGGCCATGGATCTGCTTTACGACACCAGGCCCTCCGCGGAGGACATCGTCGCCGCCGTGCCCGGACTCGCACCGTACGCCTTGCCGGCCGTGGTACTGGTTCCCGTACCGGCGGAACCGACCGTCCACCAGAGTTCCGTGGGTGGACCGTTGCTCTGGCCGGCCGACGAGGCGTGGCCGTGCTGCGACGTCCCGGACGAGAAGTCCGCTTCCGGGACACCAGCGACCGCCATGGTCGTGGTCGCGCAGGTGTACCGGAAGGATGCACCGGGCGACTGGTGGCCTGAAGGCAAGGATGTGTTTCAGCTTCTGTGGTGCCCCAACGTGCACTGGGATCCGCCGGCTCCGCACGCCGACGTCAGCCCGGTCGCGGAGATCCGCTGGCGTAACAGCGCGGACGTGAAGCGCACACTCGCCTCGCCCCCGCTGCCCGTACGGCAGGAGGACCCGGACTACGGATATACCCCGGTTCCGTGCACGCTCACCCCGGTGCCCCTCGTCGACTTCCCCCACCCGCAGATCCTGCCGGACAGAGAGCTCGTGAAGGCCGTGCAGGAGTATGTGGAGGCGACGGGGGACGGAAGCGATGTCATCACCCGGGTGGCCGGGATCAAGTTCGGCGGGTGGCCCACCTGGCACTTGACCGACCCTTACGACATCCTGTGCCTGACCTGCGGCGCCCCGTGCCGCCTGCTGTTCACCGTGGCCAGCGACCACACCACCGGAATCACGGTGGGCAGGTGGGGCGACTTCCGGATCTTTTCCTGCCCGGCCGGGGAAGGACACGGCTACATTTTCGACCAGCACTGATCCACCCTCGCGGGGCCTTGAAGTGGTGCAGAGAAGTCACACCTCCACGTGCCGCTACGGGGTGGGTGGGAACCCCCTCTGCACGGCCTGTCGAGAGGCCCGGCAGGAGCAGTTCACCCGCCCCTGAGCGTGACCGAACCCTCCCCGTCGGCCCCGATCACGCTGGTCCTCCCCGGCGGGCAGGCTAGCGAGCGGGCGGCTCTACGAATGCCAGCAACTCGGCTCCGGCCTGTGGATGTACCGCATCGGCGTCCCCCTGTGGCAGACGGCCGCCGGGGGCGGCGTCGAGACGCCGAGTACAGCACGTGGGTCACCGCCGAGCAGCTGCGCCCGCTCCCCGGGGTCGACCTGGGCGGCATTCCGGCTCACCCGCGTACCCATACCTCGGCGCCGGCCCGGTGGGCGTGGCTCCTCGACGGCCGCACCTACGGCCGGCCCGCCACCGTCCACGCCGAAGGCTGTTCCGGCGCCCCAGCTCCCCTGCGGCCCATCCGAGGGCGGCGGCCAGGGTCTGCTCGGCGAACGGCATGCCGGGCCGCACGGATCCGGGGATGCGGCCGTAGCGCACCGCCATGAAGAACACCCGGCGCCGGTGGGTGGTTACCCGTAGTCGGCGGCGTCCAGCTCGACCCACTGCTGCTGGGACCGGCCGGCCAGGGCCAGCTCAAGCTGACCGCCTCACGCACCTCTTCGGGAAGGTTCGCGGACTGCTCCATGGCGACCCATCGCAGGGGCTCGCCGGAGAGCTGGAGGCCGAGCGCCCAGATCAGCACCTCGGCGACGAGTCTGGCTTCCGGGTCCGGCATGGCGGCCGCCATGGCGCGCACCTCGGCCCACGTCGCCCCGGAGCGCTCGCGGTACCCGCCGTGTCCGGCCGCCTCCCCGGCGGCGCGCAGCATGGCGGTGAGCACCTGGAGAGACTGCGCGGTGAGTCCGGCCCGCTTGCCCGCGCTCGACCAGCGCGATGCCAGCCGGGCGATGCTGCTGCGGGCCTCCCCGACCACGGCAGGAGCGCGGTGGGCGGCGGCGGGCGGTGCGGCGCCGCGGCCCACACAGGGTGCGCCTACGGCGCGGTGACCCGCACCGGCTCCGTGTCTGCCGCGCTGTGCCGCTCGGCCCAGTTCTCCAGGGCCGTGCGGCAGGCGTGGTCGACGTGGTGCAGCCCCGAGAGGTCCAGCTCCACGGGGCGGTCCTGCGGCAGGGCCTCCAGACTGTCGAGGATCTTCGGCAGCCGCAGGAACGTCGCGTTGCCCGCCAGGTACGCCCGGACCGGGCCGGCTCCCTTGTCGATCACCTCCAGCTTGACGTGCGAGGCCTGCCAGGCTGTCTTGGCGACCGACAGGGCCAGACCGATCAGCACGCCCTCGAACATGTTGACGGCGACGATCGCCACGGCCGTGACCACCAGGATCAGCGCCTCACCGCGGTACGCCGTCCACAGCAGCACCACCTGCCGGAACGGAATCAGCTTCCAACCCGCGTGCACGAGGATGCCGGCGAGTGCAGGCAGCGGGATCAGCTCCAGGACGGACGGCAGGAGCGCCGCGAACAGCAGCAGCCACACGCCGTGCAGCACCCGGGAGGCCTTCGTCTTCGCGCCCGCCTGGACGTTGGCCGAGCTGCGCACGATCACGGCGGTCATCGGCAGCGCGCCGAGCAGCCCGCACACGGTGTTGCCGGCGCCCTGAGCCATGAGCTCCTTGTCGTACTCGGTGCGCGGCCCGTCGTGCAGCCGGTCCACGGCCGCTGCGCTGAAAAGGCTTTCGGCGGAGGCGATCAACGCGAACGCCAGGACGGTGCCGAGGACGGCGGGCTGGGCCAACTGGCCGAAGGCGTCGGCCCCCGGCGGCTGGATCGCGCCGAGCAGCCCCTGGACCTCCACCGTGGCGACCGGCAGCCCGAACGCCAGCGAGGCCAGCGTGGCGAGCAGCACCGCCGCGAGCGCGCCCGGCACCGCCCGGGCCCGTTTCGGCATGCGCTTCCACAGCACCATCACCGCGATGGTGGCCGCGCCCACTCCGAGCGAGGCCAGGGCCTCGGTGCTGCCGACCGCACGGACGAGCGCCTCCGGCAGCCCCGCGATCTTGTCGATGCCGGACGCCGGCGCCTTCAGGCCCGCCGCCGCATACAGCTGGCCCGCGATGATCACGAGCCCGATGCCGGCCAGCATGCCCTCGACCACCGACACCGAGATGGCCCGGAACCAGCGGCCCAGCCGGAGCACGCCCATGAGGAGCTGGAGGAGCCCGGCGGCCAACACGATCACACCGAGCGCGGCCAGCCCGAACTGGCGGACGGCCTCGAAGACGAGCACGGTCAAACCCGCGGCCGGCCCGGACACCTGCAGGCTGCTGCCGGGCATCAGCCCCGCGACGATGCCGCCCACGATGCCGGTGACCAGGCCGAGTTCCGCCGGGACGCCGGAGGCGACGGCCACGCCCACGCACAGCGGCAGCGCGACAAGGAAGACGACGAGGGAGGCGGCGAAGTCACGCCTGAGATGGGGAAACCTGATCACAGCGTTCACGATGCCGCTCACAGAGCCTCGAAGGTGTCGGTTCCCGCGCGGTGTTCGAGTACGGCCCCGGTGTGCACCTCGTAGTACCAGCCGCGCACCCGCAGAAGCCCCTCGGCCAGCCCCTTCTCCACGCAGGGGTAGGAACGCAGACGCAGAAGTTGGGCGAGCACGTGGTGCTGCACGGACTCGGCGACCGCCGGGTCGTCAGGGTCGGCCGACACCGGCCGGCTCGCGGCGTACGCGAGCCAGTCCCGCACGGCCGGGACCGGGTCGAGGTCGTCGCCGCGGACCAGCGCGCCGACGGCCCCGCAGTGCGAGTGGCCGCAGACGACGATGTCCTGGACGCCGAGCACTTCCACGGCGTACTCGATGGTGGCGGCCTCGGAGGTGGGCTGCTCGGAGGCGTACGGCGGGACGATGTTGCCCGCGGTGCGCAGCTCGAAGAGCTGACCGGGGGCGGCGCCGGTGATCAGGGCCGGTACGACCCGGGAGTCGGAACAGGTGATGAACAGGACCTCTGGGGACTGGCCTTCGGCGAGCTTGGCGAACTCCTCAGGGCGCTGTCCGAATGTGCGGGCGTTGTCGATGAGGGGCTGCATGCGTGGTCATTCCTCCTGGCGCGCCATGGCAGCGCGTCGGACGGGCAGGACAGAGGCGGGCGCTGCTTCGCTGTCAGCAGCGGAAGACCTGGAGCGCCGCCGGGACGTGGCGGGTCTGCGCGGGGGCCTGACGGCCCGTCGAGGCAGCGGTCGCCGTGACCGGTGAGGGCGCGCGGCGCCTACCCCGATGACTGGATTCCGGACTGGATTCCGGCCGTGGCACGTCGGGAACCGTGCGCGTGTGCGAACACCGCCGCACCTGCCGGGAACAGGCGGCGAGCAGGGCGGCGGCGAGGACCGCGACCGCAGTCCCGGCTGTCGTACCTCGCAACATCGACCCCTCCAGCTGAAAATGACACCTGTTGTGCTCACCAAGAACCAGTCAATGGTTGGTCAAGAAACACGTTAACGCGGCAAAGTTGTTTGCGCGGTTAACGCAACGTGTCGGACGGAAGAGAGCCCGAAAGTGCGAGGTTCGTTGGCTCGAACCTGTCGTGTCCCGGCTCGCAGCACGGCACGAGCGGACCGTCCGGCTCACGCTGCCGCAACCGCCGCGCCGGTAGGAGAGGGGTGCGTCTTGTGCCTGAGCGCTCTACTTGGCCCCTACGGCCGAGTAGAGCGCTCAGGGGACGGAGGCACCGAAGAGCTTGGCCTTCGGAAGTCAGGAACCGCCCAGGCCCCATGCGTCGAGTCCGCCGTAGATATGGACCCTCAGGCAGTGGGGTGCGTCAAAGCCTGAGGCTTCGCCGCGGTAGACGGCGATGAGCGAGTCCTTGCCCCGCCACCAGGTGTCAGCAAGTCCCTGGACTTCAGGTACCTGCTCGAATCCGTCAAGGTCCAGCTCATCGACGGCACTGGCCACGAGCGGGGTGAGGGCGGCGAGCGGGGACCGCACCCTTGACCTGACGGACCGGTGCAAAGGGATTGCTCAGGCCTGCCCGGTCTCGAAGCGGCTGACGCGCCCGTCGGGTGTGACGTCGAACCGCCAGGCGGTGCGCATCTCACCCCAGGTGTCGTTGCGGTAGTCCACGATCAGGGACCGGCCGCCGTCAGCCTCGGACGCGACGGCCATGTGGCCCCCGGAGGAGAAGACCTCCCTCTCCGCCCACTGGGCGAGATCGCGGTCCGAACCGTCGTCCGACATGGTCGCGCCCGGGGTAAGGGCGGCCTGGAACGCGGCCCGGTCACCCGCGTTGACCGCGTGGACGAAGGCGCGGACAGCGGGGTCGGACAGCCTGCCCGGGTCGATCACGAGGGCCTCCTGGTCGAGCGTACGGATACAGCGACGCAACCAGAAAACACCACCGCCAAGGACCGAGCCCCGGCCTTCCCCCATTTGCCCCGACGGCCAGTCGGGGCATGACGGCAACGAACACACCACGCCCCGCGATCCCTAGCAGGTGCCGGTGCGGACCCGGTAGTACGGCCAGAGCGCCATGTCCTCTTCCTCTTCCGCGTTGCAGTACCACCACCCCGTGCCCTCCAGCCATCCGCGCAGCCACTCGACGAGGCTGGGGGCATCGACGTACCAGGCGAACTCCGGTAGGGCGGCATTGGGTTCGAAGAGCAGCACGGCCGCGTCGTCGTCACGGCAGTCGACGCACGCGAGGATGTAGCAGCCCCAGTCGACAATGGGCAGCACACCCTCCGGCCAGGCCCAGCCGTCCGCCTGGCCGCCCGACCGCCTGGCCAGGTAGCTGGAGACGGAGTCGAGCAGCGGGAACAGACCGGATTCGGGGCCGAATCCGCCGTCGGCGACGCGGGTGTACAGACCGGCCAGCAGAGGGGGCAGTGTGAACCCCAAGGCGGCCTCGGCGCGTGCGACCTCCTCCGCGCTCGCGGGAGCGAGCAGGCAGGCGCCCTCGAAGGGGAGGGCCCCGGCCGCCTTCGCAGCCACGTCTTCCAGCAACTGATCGATGTCGGTCATGGGCACATCATCGACGACGCCAATGTCGAGCACTTCCGGATGGGCCGTATCGGACGGGGGTGTGGCCGGCCGACCAACGCCAGCGCCGCGACCGACTCGACGCCACCCAGCGGCGATCGCTGTGGGACGCGGGCGATCCTGCCGTGCCGGATCCGCTCGTTCTTCCGGTCCGGCCGCACGGGATAGGCGCCGAGCCGCTCACTGAAGAAGGTCTCGAACTGCGACTCCAGCACATGCGGCAGCCGCGTCCGGCGGCAGCTGTGTCACCAATACCGCAAGGGCTCTGGGGACTCTGCTCCACGGCACGCCCCGCCTTCCACGTTCATGCGCCCAGCCTCGGCCGCGAGAGGTCACTTCATCTACGGGGTATGCATTGGCTCCAGTGAAGAAAGCGAGAGGAAAACCTGTGAACGGTGAGGGCCCCATGCCGCAGTGGCTCCTTCCGGAGGGTGATGGCCTTCCGGCGCGTCAGCTTGTAGAGGGGACCTTGGCCCCCGTCGTCGTTCTCGACGCGCAGCTGCGCCATCTGTACGTCAACCCGGCATGGGTCCGGGTCAGCGGCGTGCCCGCCACTGCGTTCCTGGGACGAACGCTCGGGGAAGTGCTGCCGGACCTCCAGAGCCCGGACGACGTCCTGTTCGAGGTACTCGCAGACGGCCAACCTCGGGAGGCAACCATCGCAGGAACGACAGAGGTCTCCTCGCCGTTGGGGCAGAGGCTCTGGCGAGCGGTCTATCACCGGGTGGATCTACCGGGACGGGACCCGCGTCTTTGCGGGATCGGCGTGGAGATCAGCAATCTGCGCCGCTATCTGGACGACCTGGAGACCGCACATCAGCGGCTTGCCCTGCTGGATGCCGCTGCCGAGCGCGTCGGCACGACACTCGACATCGAAACCACGTGCCAGGAGCTGGTCGACTTCCTGGCCCCCTCGCTCGCCGACATGGCCGCGGTGGGAATCGTCGAAGAGGAGTTCACCGGTGCTCCCCCGCCTCCTCCCGGCTTCCTGCGGCTGCGCAAGGTGAGGGGCTCAGCACCCCCTGGGATGGAATGGGTGCTGCAGCAGCTGGGCGGACCGGGACCGTACGTCGACGTTCCCCGTGGCGTCGCAACTCGGCATTGCTTGGACAGCGGGCGGCCATGGCTGGGCAACCTGGCCTCGGACGAGCTGTTCCAGAAGGTGACCGTGGACCCCAAGCGGACCATGATCTTCCGCGCGGCCGGCATCCACTCGCTTCTCATCACCCCGCTGATCACGGCAGGTCGCCCGGTCGGCGTCGTCCTTCTGGGTCGGGCCGGCGCATCGCAGCCCTTTGACGACAACGACCTCGCGACGCTCCAGGCGCTGGCCGGCCGAGCCGCCGTCTCCATCGACAGCGCGCGCCGCTACAGCTACGAACACACCATGGCGCTGGAACTCCAGCGGGCCCTGTTGTCCGAACCCCGAGCCCCCCACCCCGCTGTGGAAGTGGCCGCCCGCTACCTCCCCTCCGGCCGCAGCGTCCTCGTCGGTGGGGACTGGTACGACTCGATTCCCCTGCCGGACTCCCGCACCTTGCTGGTCATGGGCGATGTGATGGGACACGGCTTCCAGGCCGCTGTCGCCATGAGCCAGTACCGCTCCCTGCTGCGCACCATCGCCGCTTCCGGCGCGGGCATCGACGAGATCCTCTGCGAGTTCGACCGCCAGGTCGCGCACCTCGGCCTTGACCGCCTCGCCACCTGTCTGCTCGCGGTCATGGATCCCGGTACGGGCACCTGTACGACGGCCAGCGCCGGGCACCTGCCGCCCGCCGCCGTGCGACCGGACGGCACCATCGAGGTCTTGTGGCTCCCGGCCGGCCCGCCCATCGGCACCGGACTCGGCGGCTACGAATCGCTCACCGTACGCATGGACCACCGCACCACTCTGCTGCTCTACACGGACGGCCTGGTGGAACGACGCGGCACAGACATCGACATCTCGGTGCAGGCGCTTGAGACGGTGAGCCTGCCAGCGGACGGCCCTCTCGACGACATGCTCGACACGCTCCTGGCCCGCCTGGCGAACGGTCCGTACGAGGACGACGTCGCGATCCTCGCCGCTCGCCAGCGCGACGGAAACGAATGACCCACGACCCACTCAACCCTCCATGAGAAACGCTCAACCTTCGGGACGTCGCGCTCGCCGTGCGCCCCACCGGGGCTCCCGCAGGAGGTCACCGGCGCCGCCGTGCGAGTCAGCGCTCGCCAGCCGGGACAGGATGAACAGCAGGCCCGACAGACGGTTGAGATGCTTCACGGTCAGCGGGTTGACGCCGTCGCCGTGCTCGTACGGTCGGGGCTGCATGGAGCGCCAGAGGGTGACAAGGACCTGTCCGAGGGGTCGCATGCCGACAAGGCTCAGCCGGCCCCGAGCGGCATCGGAGCGATCCGGGTCTCCAGCCGGGAGGGCAAATCCAGCAGCCGGAACGGAAACGCCACTGCGCCACCAGGCGGGGCGGACGGGCAGGGCGCTCACGTCACCAGGCGCAGCGACGTTCCCGCGATGCCCAGCCGTACGCTCTGGCCCCAAGTCAGCTCTAGGGCGTCGCTCTCCATTCCGTCGCCGAAGACCACGATCCGGTCCGACTCCACGGCCAGCTGCAGCCCCTCCCCCCGCACCAGCTCACCGGCGACCTTCGTCGTTCCGGTCGTGGGGGAGGGCCAGGCCTCGCGCACGAACCACAGGAGCCGCCGGTCGCAGGGGGCGGGCAGCCCCGCGAGGCTGCCGCGCTCCAGCCACAGGGAACGCAGCCATCCGGTGGCGCCCGTGCCGGTGCCCACCAGCACCCCGGAGGATGCCTGGGCCTCGCCCGGGCCCTCCTCGCCGTCGGAGCCCAGGCGGTAGCGGGCCGTCTGGTGACCGGGCGAGCCCAGGTAGATCTCGTTCAGCGCGAGAAGGCGCTGGGTGTCGTCGGCGACGGCCTCGACCATGGTCAGCTCCTCTGCCCGGCTCGCGGCGGCGGTCGCCGCACGCAGCAGGGCGGCCGCGTCGGTGCAGCGGTGACGGACCAGGACCCCCGGGTTGCGCCCCGGGTCGGTGTCGATGCCCACCACAGGCTGTCCGCGCAGGTACTTCGCGGTGTTGGCGACCAGGCCGTCCTGGCCGACCACGACCACCACGTCCTCCGGGGCGAACAGGAAGCGGTCCAGGTCCGCCCGCTCCACCCGGGAGCTGCGCCAGGTGAGCGGCACCGCCGCCGCCACCTCCCGCAGCGCCCGCCGCGTGCGGTCGTGGCGGCGGACCACCTCGTCGATCGACCGGCCCCGGCTCGAGAGGAAGAACGCGGCCTGCCCGTGCGTCCCGTGCCGGGCGAGCAGCTCCTCGTACTCGGTCCTGCGGTGCACGAGCACCGCCCGCGGGGCCAGGCTCACGCGCCCGCGCCGCCTTCCGGACGTCCGAGCCTGGTGAGGAGCCCGGTGAGGACGTCGGGAGAGAGCGAGATGCTCTCAATCCGCGGCAGGTTCTCGGCCAGCCGGGTCGCCGCCAGGGCGTGCAGCGTGCCCGGGCCGGTCTCGTCGTGCACGCGCAGCCAGGCAGCCTGAACCTCGGCGCGCGCCGCGCCCGTCTCGCGCGCCGCCTCGGCCTCCGCGCGGGCCAGGCGGACCGTGCGGGCCGCCTCGGTCTCGGTGCGTATGCCGTCCGCCGCCGCCTTCTCCTCGGCCTCGCGGCGGGCGTTGGTGCCGCGCTGGTCGATCAGCTGCTCCTCGCGCCTGGCCAGTTCGATCTGACTGGCCAGCTCGTTCTCGGCGATGGCACGCTCACGCTCGACGGCGACGGCCCGCCGTTCGTAGGTGGCCCGGTCCGCCTCCTGCTGGATCTGCTCGCGGGCCGGGGTGCGCAGGGCGCGCTCCACCTCGGCCTCGGGGCGGATCGCCACGACCCGCACGGCCACCACGTCGATGCCGGTGGCCGGGAGCCTGGGCTCGGCGGCCAGACCGGCGGCGACGCTCCCCCGCACGGAGGCGACGCCGTCCACCAAGGCGGCGGCCAGCGGAGTCCGGGCCAGTACGTCCAGCGTGTGCTGCTGCGCGGTCTCGGTGAGGAGGGTGGCGATCTGCTCCAAGGGGGCGCCGCGCCAGCTCCCGGTGTCCGGGTCGACGGAGAAGTCGAGGCGGTCCGCGGCCTCGGCCGGGTCGCTGATCCGGTAGGTGACGGTGGCCTGCACGGCGACGTCCTGGAAGTCGGACGTACGGGCGTGGAACGCCATGGCCAGCTCCCGGTCGTCGACCGGCACTTCCGAAAGCGCCGCCGACAGCGACCGGTACCAGAAACTGAGCCCCCGCCCGTCGTGGACGAGTCGGCCGCGCTTGTGGTGGCGGATGTGAGCGGTGGGCGCGGAGCGCAGATGACGCCAGCCGAAGCGCCGGGTGATGTCGGCCATGGCGAACCCCCTTAATTTCGTCAATGCGACGATAACGAGCTAGGCCCATATCGTCAAGAGGACGAAAAGAGGACTTCCGGGGTGCCTCCCCGGCAGCAACACAAGGCGCTCGAACGGCCTCGTCACATCGTTGAGCGAGGGCCTCATGTCTGATGCTGAGGCTGATAGGGAAGAGGGCTACGTCTCCGGAGGAGCGGTTCCCCCTCGGCGGTGCTCCGACCAGGACGAGCTCAGATCCGCCCGCGCTCACCCTCGCCGCGCTTCGACGCCATCGCCAGGAGGAAGGGCCCCACATCCGTACGCGGCCCGTTCCGGCCCGCCGGGGCCGAGGTTCTCCTCCCTGCCTGGGTCGACGGCGGAATCGATGTCGGGCGACATGGATACGTCAGCGGCCGGCCGCACGTGAGGTGAGTGACGCTGGATCGCCGGCCGGTCGGGTCTCATGCCTGGTGAGCGAATTGGTCTAGGGCCTTGAGTACCTGGGCGCGGGTCGTGTCGCTGCCCAGATGGCCTGCGTTGCCGACGACGGTCAGGTCGGAATCGGGCCAGGCGCGGGCGAGTTCCCATGCGGTATCGAGCGGGCCGGCCAGGTCGAGCCGGCCGTGGACCAGCACGCCCGGGATACCGGCCAGCCGATGCGCATCGCGCAGGAGTGCGCCTTCCTCCAGCCAAGCGCCGTGGGAGAAGTAGTGCGAGCAGATGCGGACCAGGGCCAGTTGCGCGACTGGCGGGCGGTCGCCGTACGGGTTGGAGGCGCCGTTCGTCTCCCCGGACAGGACCGCGTCCTCCCAAGCGCACCAGTCGGCCGTGGCCTTCTCCCGTACCGCGGGGTCCGGATGTTCCATCAGGCGTGCGTAGGCGGCGACGATGTCACCGTCCCGTGGTGCGCCACCGGCTCCTTCGAGGAAGCGCTCCCACTGCTCGGGGAAGAACCGGCCCGCACCTCGGTAGAGCCAATCGATCTCGGAGCGACGGGTGGTGGTGACGGCGGCGATAACGATCTCCGACACCCGCTCCGGGTAGGTCTCGGCGTAGGCCAGGATCAGCGTGGAGCCCCACGAGCCGCCGTAGAGCAGCCAGCGGTCGATATCCAGGTGATTCCGAAGCCGCTCCATGTCAGCGATCAGGTGACGGGTGGTGTTGTGGCGCATGTCGGTCGTGGGTTCGCTTGCGTGGGGGGTGCTTCGGCCGCAGCCGCGCTGGTCGAACAAGACGACCCGGTAGCGGTCCGGGTCGAAGTACTGGCGCGCCCCGGGCCCGCATCCCGATCCCGGCCCGCCGTGCACGACGAGCGCCGGCTTGCCGTCCGCGTTGCCGCAGACCTCCCAGTACACGAGGTTGCCGTCGCCGACATCGAGCATCCCCTTTTCATAGGGCTCGACCGGCGGGTAGAGCTCGCCCATTCCAACCTCCAGAAATCCAGCACAGCATCGGACAAGGCCTTGTAGACAACACGGCCGGGGTAATGGCCGCAACGTCTTACCCCCTGCAACGCACCGTGGCGTGTCCACAAGATCAGCGCCAGCGGCCGTGCTCGCAACCGACGAGCCCTGTCAGCGGATTGCTGAGAGGCCCTCTGGTGCCGGTCAAGGTCGAATCCGAGGTGGAGACACGGCCTGGAGCTCACCGAGAGCCGCCGCCAGCGCGACTCGTGGAGCGGGCCGCCCTGCTGGCGGGCCAGCGGCCGCACCAGCGCGCTCGCCGCCTTCGCCGTACGTCGTGGGCGGGGGACGCCTCGCCTTCGCTGCCGGTGACCTGGTGCACATCCGCCGCAACGACTACCGCAGCCGGCGCGACGAGTCCGACGCCGAAGACACCATGGTCACCGACGAGCTCGCCCGCATTCCGGCCGCCCGGACGGCGCGTCCTCCGTCATGGACGATGCACCGCCGATGAGCGGGACCTGCACGGCGTCGCGTTCATGGACGCCGACGGGCTGCTCCACCTTCTGGACGTGCACCGGCGCGGAGCGCCTGGGCTGCCTCATTCGGGTCTTGCAAGGCTTGTCATACTTCCCGAATGGAGATGCAAGCCGTGGAGGCGGCACGGCGTTGGCTGGCTGATCAGGGCGTCCACCAGGTGCGCGACGGCTGGGTGAGCGACGAGAAGCCCGACGTGCTGCTCACCGCCAACCAAGTGGCACATTCCTGGGCCGGCGACGTGTTCGCCGAGGACCTGGATCCCACCGAGCAGGTGCGGTTGGCCTTCGGGCTGCTGGACCTCCTCGACGAATACTGGGTCACGTGCGAGATCCGGTTCGCGAACGAGAATGCGGACGGCCCCCTGCCGGCCGACGCCCTGTGGGACGGCTATCGTCAGCGGTTGGAGGCGGACCGGGACGTCGAGGCCGTCACCTACTCGCTGTGGGTGGACTGGTTCGAGGACCACGCCACTTCCGCGACGGCCTTCGCCGAGGTCCTCGGCAATGACATCGACCGAGTGGTGGCCGAGCGGTCGGAAGCTCTGCTCCGCCGAGCCCGTCGGGTTGTGGAGTGTTCGGGCCCGGTGCGCTGGACGGTCAAGGAATCGACGTACCGCACCGTCGTGCGGCTTCCCGCCCTACATGCAGCCCTCTTCCGCGGAATTCGGGCGAGCTACCACGACGTCTACGGCGACCTGGAACCGGCCGCCGCACTGGCCCTCCTCGACCAGTTGGATCTGCCCACGAACACCCGGCACCTTGCCGAACTGCGCCACGTACTCGCCGCGGGGCACAAGAACCACTACCGCAGTCCCGATGCCTGGGCCGATGCGGTTCTCTCTTGCTCCTGATTCGTGGGCCCGGGAGACCGGAGAACTCCGGTGCGCGGAGCGCTTGGGCCTGTGGGAACCAGCCTCGCCTCCTCCGTCACGGCAGTCCCAGACCGCCGCACTCTTCGCCCGCCAGGTGGCTACGTTGACCGTCTCTGCGGGACCGGCACGGACCACATCGAGGACCAGCAGCCGTCGCCGGTGGACAGTCACAGGGGTCCGGCAGGTCCATGAGCGCGAGTTCGGCCGGATCGACCACGGCGGTGATCTCGGTGATGCGACCCTCGGCGACGGTGAAGACGAGCAGGGACAGCGGAGCGCCGTCCTCGTTCCAGGCGATGACGCCGGGTCGCCCGTCGCCGGTCGCAGCATGTCCGTGTGCCGCGCCGCCGGCCACTCGGGCGCGGCCGGCGACCTCGGTGGCCCCGATCGTGACAAACCGTCCGCCGGGGGTGTGGACGGTGAACTCCACCTCGGGGTTGACAACTTCAGCAGGCGCTCGAACCGGCCCCCCGTGCTGCACGGCGAACACGTCGTGCAGCACGAACGCCAGGCGCTCGTCGGGGCGCAGCGAGTCCAGGACCGTCAACAGTGCCAGCCCCACCGCGTCGTGGACGAACCAGCTCTCCTGGCGTGTTCCGGGACCGCGGAGCGGGCGGCGGCGCGCCGCGCTGTCGCTGCCCGCGCCGCCGACGCAAGGGACCTGGCGCTGCTGCTGGGCGTGCTCGGGCTGCTGCCCGAGCCGGACCCGGTGCGGCAATCTGACGCATGAGGAGCTGGTTTCGGCCCTGCTCTCGGATGTGGCGCTTCCGGTCGTCCACCAGCCGTACTTCGCCACGTCGGAAGGCGCTCGCAGGCAGGAACCGATGCTGGTCTTGTGGATGCCGGCCGCCGCCGTGCGTCCCCCGTGGCGGCCGCCAGACTCCTTGCCCACCTGGCGGCCCGCCCCGTGCCCCGGCGCCGCCTGCCAGAAGCAGGGGGCAGACCTGTCCGCGCCCTTCTGCGGTGGCCGAACCGCGGTCACCTGATGGTCGGCGAAGCCACGTGGGCGGGCCGGCAGGCCCCCTCGTCTGGCTTGGCGGAGGTGCGTGGTGCTGTGGCTGCCCCCACCATGACGGTGACACCACTGTCGAGAAAGGGATGCGTCATGCCCAGAGGTTCCAGCCCGAAGCGTGAGCGTCAGTACGAGCACATCAAGGAGTCCGGGAAAGAGCGCGGCATGTCCGAGGGCCGGGCCAAGGAGATGGCTTCCCGCACGGTGAACAAGGAACGTGCGCGTTCTGGCGAGAGCACGACAGCCAGTCGCAGTTCCACACAGGGCGAGTCCGCCTCGCAGCGGGGCGGTGAGAGGTCTCGCGGTGGAGGTGGTTCGTCGGAACGTACTAAGGACGAGCTCTACCAGGAGGCGAAGAAGCGCGGCATCGAGGGCCGCTCGACGATGACCAAACAGCAGCTCAAGAATGCCCTCGGTCACTGACTGCACCTGCCGGC
Source organism: Streptomyces sp. MB09-01 (assembly GCF_033794505.1). Classification (NCBI taxonomy): domain Bacteria; kingdom Bacillati; phylum Actinomycetota; class Actinomycetes; order Kitasatosporales; family Streptomycetaceae; genus Streptomyces; species Streptomyces sp. MB09-01. The sequence goes on from NZ_JARAYQ010000013.1 coordinate 70,004, forward strand.
GCCTGCGAACTGCTTCTGGATGCGGCGAAGAAGGGTGACCCGCGGGGGCGCCGGCGCGCTGCCGATCTGCGGCACCGACAACAAGACCCTGTCCGAGGCGATGGGGTCACCCCATCGAGCTGCCCCCTGCCCGCCCGCTGCCTGGGTGAACGAGCCAGGAGGCCGGCAGCGCCGGCGGCTTCACCTCGCTCGACCTGAGTGCGGGGAAGCCGACGGCCAGGCCGGGGACGGCAGGGGGCGCAATGTCCCGGGGTCCCGCGCCGGGTGTCTGCACCCATACCGCCGGTCACGCGTCGGCTTGCCAGGCGGGCTCGAGGCGGTCGAGCAGTACACGGAAGGCTGCTGTCGCCTGGCCCCAATCGTCGTCGGCGAGCGACGCGTGGAGCAGTCCCAGAGTGGCATCGACCAGGAGCCCGGCCTCGACAGCGGCCCTTTCTTCAGACATTCCGAGACCGGCGAACGCGGAAGCAAGCAGGCTCCTCCATTCGATGAGCAGGTTGCGCATGACCGGGCCGTACCGGCTGGTGTTGAGCACACTGGCCGTCATCACCTCGAAGGTAACGGGGAGAACTTCACGGCGCTCCGGAGCCGTGAACTGACTCCACAGCTCTTCCATGACGAGCCGCATGCCCGCGGCATCCCCAGGGGGGCCTGCGCTGTCGAGTGCCTGCCGCAGGAGCACCAGCGGTCTCCCCTCGTCCTGGGCCAGCGCTTCGGCGACCAGCCGGTCTTTGCTGCCGAAGTAGTAGAGGAGCATGCGGTCGCTGGTGCCCAGCGCCTTGGCGAGGGGGCGGAGGGACAGGTCCGCCAGCCCGTTGCCGATCACATACTCGCGGACCCGGCGCAGCAGATCTGCCCGTTTGCCCAGGTCAGCCGGTCGTCCCATGTCCATCGCCTGCCCTTTGACTCCCCTGCCCGAATGTCGCATATGGGGGGATATTTACTGTAGCAGCCGCTACATGTATATTTGATTGTAGCGAGTGCTACATGAATGCAGCCGGGGACACCGGCATACGAGCGGGACCACCACCAGCGAAAGCGAATGGAGTGATCAGCATGGCCACCCAGTACGTCGGCCTCCGCGAAACCCCCGGTGACGGGCGACCCGGTGGGCTCCGCGTCTGCCGGCCGACTTGCCAGGGCGGGTCCGTCCTGCCGGGATTCGTGCGCGGCGGGCAGCGGGTGGACGGTCGCGCCCACACCTCCTGGATCGCCCGGCAGATGGCACTGTGGTCGCGAGCCCTCGCCCCACACAGCACCTCGACCATCTGCGCCGGTCCGTGGGACACGTCCTGGCCCGTGGCTCGTGAACCGGCCTCGGTAGGCCGCGCCCGGCGCGTCCTCACAGCACAGCTGTCCTCCTGGGGACTGCACGAAGTAGCCGACACCGCGCGGCTCCTGGTCAGCGAGCTCGTCACCAACGCTCTGCGTCACGCTCACGGCCCGGTCCGGGTCAATGTGCGCGTGCGCGGTGCGGTCCTGCGCTGCGAGGTGGAGGACGCCAGCCCGACCGGCCCCGTCCCCCGCACCGCCAACATCGACGCCGAAAGCGGACGTGGCATCGCACTCATCGATGCCCTGGCCCAGGACTGGGGCAGCGATCGCACGACCACCGGCAAAACGACGTGGTTCGAACTGACCCTCCCCCACTCCGGTCACGACTCAGGACCCGCCGCGATCGCCGGCCTGGCGGCGACGTAGCGGGCGAGGTCGCCGCCGGGGAGGTACCGACGAGCGTCGTGCCAGGACATGCGGCCGAGGCTGTAGCGGCTCACCCTCACGCCTCTACCCTCCGACCATGGCTCTGTGGATGGCCTGGGCAGTCGCGGCGGTCGCCTCGGCGAGGGAGAACGTGAACGACATCCAGGGAGCAATTGAGGCTCTCGACAGATCAGTGCAGAGAATTCTGGACCGTGCCCCGGGCAGGAGCGACCACGCATGCAGCGGTCCTACGTGATGCGGCGCGAGACATCCGCACGCGGTTGCTCAGCGGCGGGCGGGAGGCCGCGGAACGGGGAGAGCGCTGGTCAGCCACGGCGGGACAAGTGAGCGTGCTACTCATCCGCGCGTCGACGATTCATCCGACTGACCGCAGACAACGTAGGACCGGCTGCCAGGTCACCTGCAGCGGCAGCCCCGTCAGGCGGCCAGGGAGCGGACTTTGCCCACGACGCTGACCTCCAGGCCACTGTCCGGCCCGGTGGCCGCGCACCCTACTGACCCAGCCTGGCCCGGGGCCCCGGTGCCCGCATCAGGATGTCGCCGCGCCCTGCGGCTGACCGAGCGGGCTCATGCAGTCGATCATGGCGGCGTTTGAGCTCGGGATGCCTCAACCAAGTAGTCCAGGACGGCACAGCCACTCTCGGATCAGCCCGAGGGCGAAGTGGCAGTCGCGTGGCGCAGCGCCGACGGTAGCGGCCGGCCTGCCGGTGAGCGGCGTGCGGCCACCCGGGTGACCTCCGCCCAGCCCACGGCGCTGTACCGCCGCGCTACACGCACGTCGGCGCGAGGATGCACGAGCCGGTTCCCCCTTCTTCGTGGCTGGAGTCATTACCGTGCTCGAACGCAAGCAGCTCAAGGGTCGTACCCAGGTCACCTTCATCCTCCCCGAGGACACCCCGGACGGACCTGTCAGCGTCGTCGGAGACTTCAACCACTGGAACCCCGCCGCACACCCACTGGAACCCCGCGGCGACGGCACCCGCGCCGCAACCGTCGCCCTCCCCGCCCACAGCACACACTCCTTCCGCTACCTCGCGGCCGGCGACCACTGGTTCGACGACGAACACGCCGACAGCCACGACGGCACCAACGGTCGCCTGCACACCTGACCCACCGGCCCACCGGC
>NZ_JARAYQ010000140.1:0-22258 GCF_033794505.1 Streptomyces sp. MB09-01
CCACAGCCCGCCCGCCCTCCAACCCGCTGAGGCTTTGGCAGATCGCCTTCAGCCCGGGGCGATGCCGCCCCTCTCCCGGTACCACTGCGCCGCCGCGCCGAGCCGGCTCAGCGGACCGGGTCCCGGCGCGATCCCGGCGAGTCGCCATGCCTCGTCGGCGCGGTACCAGTGATCCCGGGCCAGCAGCGTGAACTGCCGCTCGCTCACCCATCCCGGGGTCGCGGCCAGCGCGTCCAGACACTTGCGCCACGGCCAGTCGGCGGCGGGTCTCGCCGGCAGCACCCGGTGGTCGGCGAGGGTGTCCATGAGGTCGCGGTTGCGCACCGGCACCGGGTGGTGCGCGTGCAGGACGCCCGCGGCCCCGGCCGACGCGCCGTCCCCGAGCGCGAACGCCGCGATGAGCCGCGCCAGGTCGTCGACGTCGACGAACGACGCCAGCCCCGCGCCTCCTCCCCACGCCGCCGGTACGCGCCGGAAGGCGTCGACGAGAGCCGGTACGACCCAGCGGTCCCCCCTGCCCAGCACCAGTCCCGCGCGCAGGACCAGTCCCCCCGCGTCGAGCACCGGCTCCTCCCCCGCCAGCCGGCTGCTGCTGGCCTCCGACACCGGGGCGGTCGTCAGCTCGCCGACGTCCTGTCCCGTGTGCGGTCCCGGCCCGTAGACGGCGCAGGTCGACAGCTGGACGATGCGCCGTACGCCCGCCCGGCGCGCCTCGGCCATCAGGGCCGCGGCTCCAGTGGAGTTGACCGCCGTACAGCGGTCGGCGTCCGGTCCGACGAACGAGGCCAGTGACAGCAGGACGTCCGCGCCGTCGCACACTCCGTGCAGGGATTCCGCGTCCGCGAGGTCCGCGCCGGTCCAGCGCCCGCCGTACGCGATGGGGGGACGCGTACGGGACACCGCGCGCACCACGGCCTGCGGGTCCTGAGCGGCCAGCCGGCGCAGGACCGCCGACCCCACGAAGCCCGTCGCCCCGGTGACGACGATGTGACGGGCGTTCAACCCCGTCGCTCCGCCCCGGTTTCCGGCTCGTTCGACGTCTGCTGCCGCGTCGGACGCAGCGTCAGGCGCAGCTTTTCGCGGGTGCTCTCGGTGGCGACCGCGGGAAGCAGGTAGCGCCACAGCGAGGCGATGCGCTGCGGCAGGTCGGCCCGTCCGGTGGACGCCTGGGAGAAGAGCTGCGCGCCGGTGAAGGAGCTGACCAGCACCCACGCCAGCTCGTGGTCGTCGACGTCCGGCTGGAGCTCCCCCTTGGCCCGGGCGAAGCGCAGCTGCTGGCGGAACTGCAGCACCCAGGCCTGGTAGGCGACGTCGTCGCGCAGGCCGAACTCGCCCTGTTCCACGGCCAGTCGGACGCCGGCGCGGAGGACCGGATTGTGCCGCAGCTCCTCCGCGAGGTAGAGCGTGATGTCCACCAGGTGCTGCAGGCCGTCCTCCCCTTCAGGGAAGACCAGCCCGTCGCCCTGGCCGACCATCACGGCGTAGGCGAGCTCCTCCTTGGAGCTGAAGTGGAAGTACATCCCGCCCTGGGTGACGTCCGCCCGCTTCATGATCTTGCTGATGCTGGCCCCGCTGAAGCCGAACTCGTCGAAGACCTCCGCCGCGGCACGCAGGATGGCCGCTTTGGTCTGAACTGCCCTGAGTTGAGGCGCGCGTTGCTGCTTCCGCTCTGACATGGACACCTAATCTCTCTCGACAAAAAAAACGAACATCCTTTATTTTAGGACCCAGCGCCACACAAGCACCAGCTCATGTCCGATGTCCAGGGGGGCTCAACCATGACTGTGTCAGCTGATCACTCCGTCTCGTCCGTCGCCGCACTCAGCAGCGCCTTACCGCGGGAGTACGTACACAAGAGCGCACACTCCGAAGTCCTGCTCACCGGGTGGCGCACCGTCGCACCCGACGAGTACGTCGTCACCGCCCAGTGGCCCCGTACCCACAGCTTCTACACGCCGGACGGGGGCCACCACGACCCGCTGCTCCTCGCGGAAACGGTCCGCCAGGCCATCCCGCTCCTGAGCCACGTCGCCTACGACGTCCCCTTCGGCCACCGTCAGATCTGGGACACCTTCAGCTACTCGGCGGTCCCGGAGGCCCTCGTCGTCGGCCCGGTACCGGCCGACATCGTGCTCCGCATCAGCTGCTCCGGCATCACGCGCCGGGGCCGAAGACTGGCGGGCCTCACCATGCACGTCACCGCGACCCGCGACGGGGAGTTCCTGGGCACCGCCCAGGCCGGCTTCACCAACCAGCCGCAGGCCGTCTACGAGCGCCTTCGCGGTACGAACGCGGACCTCGACCAGGTGGCCGCCCGCATCATCCCGCTGCCGCCGCCGCTGACGCCCCGCCGCGTCGGCCGCGACCGCTTCCACGACGTGGTCCTCTCGCCGACCAGTTCCGCCCTCCGCGCCCAGCTCCGGGCCGACATCAACCACCCGATCCTCTTCGACCACCCCGTCGACCACGCCCCGGGCATGCTGCTCCTGGAAGCCGTCCGCCAGGCCGCGTACGCCTCCGCCTTCCCCCGGCGGGGAGTCCTGACCGACATCGAGATGCGCTTCTTCCGCTACGCGGAGCTGAACTCGCCCTGCTGGATCGAGACGGCCCCGGCCGCCGGCGAGACGACCGCGGCCGGCCGCCATCCCGTACGCGTCCTGGCCCGCCAGAACGGCGAGGACGTCTTCACCGCCACCGCGACGATCACCACCACGGCGCACGCCCCCCTCCACGTCTACGCCACTCCCTGACCCGTCCGCCCGGGCCATCCGCCCGGAGAACCACGAAGGCGCCTGACCGGGTCCCCGCCCGGCAGGCGCCCTTCCCGTCCCCGCGGAGCGCGGGGCGCTGCGGTCAGATCTTCCTGACCACGCTCGACTTGAGCTGCATGGAGCCGAAGCCCTCGATCTTGCAGTCGATGTCGTGGCCGTCGACGCCCTCGACGAGACGGATGTTGCGCACCTTGGTGCCGGCCTTGATGCCGGTCGGGCTTCCCTTGACCTTCAGGCCCTTGACGACCGTCACGGTGTCGCCGTCGGCCAGCACGTTGCCGACCGCGTCCTTGATCACCCGCTCCCCGGTGGCCTCACCGGGCTCGGCGGACGCGAGCGGCCACTCGTGCCCGCACTCGGGGCACACGAGGAGCGCGCCCATCTCGTCCGCGTACGTGCCGGCGCACTCGGGGCAGGGGGGCAGGGGGGTCTCAGTCACCCCAACAGTATATTTCAGGCCATCCTCGCAGGTAGGCGCAGGCGTCCCGGCTCCGGCGTGTGCGAGAGTCCGGTCGGCGCGGTTCACGACGGGACGCCGGACCGCCCCGCCCGCTCCGCCACCCAGTCCAGGAGGTCCATGTGTCTGCCGCATCGAGCTACGCGTCCGGGGTCTGCGAAGTGCCCCTGCTGGGCGACACGATCGGCGAGAACCTGGACCGCACCGTGCGGAGGTTCCCCGGCCGCGACGCCCTCGTCGACGTGGCCGCGGGGCGCAGGTGGACGTACGCGGAGCTGGCCGCCGACGTCGACGCCCTCGCGCTCGGACTCCTGGACGTGGGCATCGTCAAGGGCGACCGCGTCGGCATCTGGGCCCCCAACCGGGCGGAGTGGACGCTGGTGCAGTACGCCACGGCCAAGATCGGGGCGGTTCTCGTCACCGTGAACCCCGCGTACCGCTCCCACGAACTGGAGTACGTGCTCCGGCAGTCCGGGATCCGGCTGCTGGCCGCCGCGGACCGGTTCAAGACCTCCGACTACGCGGCGATGATCGAGGAAGTGCGGCCGCGCTGCCCGGCGCTGGAGTTCGTGGCCCTGCTCGGCGGGCCCCTGTGGACCTCCCTGCTGGAGCGGGGCCGGCAGGGTGACCCGGCGCGGCTGGCCCGGGCGCAGGCCGCGCTGAGCCCGGACGACGCGGTCAACATCCAGTACACCTCGGGGACCACCGGCTTCCCCAAGGGCGCGACCCTCTCGCACCACAACATCCTCAACAACGGCTTCTTCGTGGGCGAGCTGTGCCACTACACCGAGCAGGACCGGGTCTGCATCCCGGTGCCGCTCTACCACTGTTTCGGCATGGTGATGGGCAACCTGGCGTGCACCAGCCACGGCGCGGCCATGGTGATCCCGGCGCCGTCCTTCGATCCGGCGGCCACCCTCGCCGCGGTGGAAGCGGAGTCGTGCACCTCCCTCTACGGAGTCCCCACCATGTTCATCGCCGAGCTGGCGGATCCCGGCTTCGACGCCTACGACCTGTCCAGCCTGCGGACGGGGATCATGGCGGGCTCGCCGTGTCCGGTCGAGGTCATGAAGGAGGTCATCGACCGGATGGGCATGACCGAGGTGTCCATCTGCTACGGGATGACGGAGACCTCTCCCGTGTCCACGCAGACCCGCGCCGACGACTCGGTCGAGCGCCGCGTGTCCACCGTCGGCCGCGTCGGGCCGCACCTCGAGGTGAAGGTGGTCGATCCGCACTCCGGCCTGACGGTGCCGCGCGGGGAACCGGGCGAACTGTGCACCCGTGGGTACTCGGTCATGCTCGGCTACTGGGAGGAGCCGGAGCGGACCGCCGAGGCCGTGGACGCGGCCCGCTGGATGCACACCGGCGACCTGGCCGTCATGGACGACGACGGCTACGTGAGCATCACCGGCCGGATCAAGGACATGGTGATCCGCGGCGGCGAGAACCTCTACCCGCGCGAGATCGAGGAGTTCCTCCACACCCATCCGGACGTACTGGACGTCCAGGTCATCGGCGTGCCCGACGCGAAGTACGGGGAGGAGCTGATGGCGTGGGTGCGGATGCGCGAGGGCGCGGAGCCGCTGACCGCGGCCGCCGTGCGGGCGTACTGCGACGGCAGGCTCGCCCACTTCAAGATCCCGCGCTACGTGTACGTCGTGGAGGAGTTCCCCATGACCGTCACCGGAAAGATCCGCAAGGTGGAGATGCGCGAGGCGGCGGCCCGGCTGCTGGCCCCGGAACCACCCTCCTAGACCGACGCGTTGTGGCCCGGACCACCGTCCGCCGTGCCCGATGATCTTCAGTAGGCGTCGGTGACCGTCCCGCCCCGGCCGGTCCCGGACGCCCCGGCTTCTGCCCTGCCACCGACTTGACCGACCGACCCACCAGAGGAACACAGTGCGCCTGCCCATGAACCGCCGTCTGGCCCTCACGACAGCCCTGCTCGCGGTGACGGCCGCGGTGGCCCCGGTGACCACCGCCCACGCCGCTCAGACCACCCCGGACATCGCGGCGCTGACCCAGGCACTGCGGAACACGACCGCAGCCGGAGCTCCGGGCGCCATGGCCCGGGTCACCGGCCCCGAGGGGACCCGCACCAGTGCCGTGGGCGTGCGCGACCGGGGCACCGACGCGCCCATGAACACCCAGGCCCGTTTCCGGATCGGCAGCGTCACCAAGACGTTCTCCTCCGTCGTCCTGCTGCAGCTGGTGGGCGAGGGGCGGATCGGCCTGGACACCTCCGTCAACCACTACCTGCCCGGCCTGCTGCCCGACGACGGCATCACGGTGCGTCATCTACTGAGCCACCGGAGCGGGCTGGCGGACTACACCGATCCCATGTTCGAGCGCACCGTTCCCGGTTTCGAGGCCGTGCGCAACAGGGTGTTCAGCTACCGGGAACTGGTGGACCTCTCGCTGAAGCAGCCGCGGACCGGCAAGCCCGGCGCGGCGTACGGGTACTCCAACACCAACTTCGTGGTCGTCGGCATGCTCATCGAGAAGGCCACCGGCAACCCGGTGGCCAAGGAGTACGAGCGGCGCATCATCAAGCCGCTGCAGCTGAAGAACACCTCCTACGTGCACCCCGACACGCGGATCGGCGGAGTGCACGCGCGCGGCTACCTCCACCCGGACGAGGCGGGCGCGCCGCTGGTCGACTCCACCGAGCAGACGGCGTCCTGGGCCCAGTCGGCCGGCGCGGTGATCTCCGACGCGGCCGATCTGAACACCTTCACCTCGGCCCTGCTGAGCGGGCGGCTGCTGTCCCCGCGGATGCTGGACGCCATGGTCACCGTGACCCCGACCGACACCACGAACACGAGGTTCTACGGGCTCGGCCTGCGCCGCTACGACCTCTCCTGCGGCACGTCGGTGTACGGGCACACGGGTACCGTGCAGGGCTTCTACACCTACGCCTTCTCCACCCGCGACGGCCGCCGCAGTCTCTCCGCCATGGCGAACACCTCGAACAGGGGCGCGGCGAACACCGCCCTCGGCGGGACCCTCGAAGCCGCGTTCTGCGGGAAGCAGGCCGCCGCGAAGGCGACCGAGCGCGGCTTCGGATTCGCCCCGGCCGAGATGGACCTGCCCGAGCACAACGCGGCGCGCTGACGCGTCCCCGCCGGGCGTCCTGACCCTTCAGCCGTCGCCCGCCGCGTCGTCGCAGGCGGGGCAGACCCGGCTCGCGTACTGCGGGTCGTACCACGCGGAGCCGGGCTGCCCCGGCGGCTGCCACGAGGCCTTCTGCATCGCGAACGTGTCCCGGCCGCAGAAGGTCCGCGGACCGGGGACGGCCGTCATGCCGGGGGCGGCCGGCGCCGCGTGCACGCGGCGTACGGGCAGCTCGCCGCCCCCGGCCGGTTCACCGGAGTCGTGCCCCGCCACCGGTTCTTCGCCGAGCTCGTACACGACGACGAATTCGCTCATACCCCGACGGTAGGCCGCCCGCGGGCGTCCCGCAGGACCGACACCGGGAAACCCGCTGCGTGAGCCGGGTGCACTCAGTTCACCCGCCGGGGGCGAGCCGCGTGTCGGGCCGCCGGCGCCGGCCGGGTTCGCCATCCTGGCCGGGGCGGGTACCGCAGTGGCCGCCGCCCCTCCCCCACGGCGAGAAGGAGCACGGCATGCCGACGGACACGATCGGACGTTTCCTCGCGGCTTTGAACCCCGACCACCGGGAGGCCGTCACCGGCCGGCCGCGCGAGGAGCAGGAACGGCTCGCGGCAGCCTGGGAGCGGGAGCTGGCCTCGGACGACGAGCTCGACACCCTCGACGAACTGTCTCCTCCCGCGGCCGAGGCCGAGGCAGCCCGCCGCGTCATGGACCGCGAACGCTGACCCGCCTAAGGGGTGGCTCCGAGCCCGCCCGCCACCCGCTCCCAGGCCTCCGCGAACATCTCGTGCAGGGGCGCCGTCGGCAGGACCCGGCCGAACGGGGCCCGGATCTCGCTCCGCCACAGCGGGCGCACCAGGTGGCTCTCCAGCTTCGAGGTCTCCAGCGGCAGGTGCGGGGCCTTCAGTTCGCTCCACTCCCCGGGCAGGAACAGGGTCCGGCCGGCCCGCGCCCGCTTGGCCTCCACCACTTTGCCGGTGGCGAGGAGTTCGGCCCGGGCCTGGGCGTGCTGCTCGGCCGACCAGCCGTTCCACCGCCGCACGTTCCGGTCGGTGGGTGCGGCCAGGGCCGCCAGCTGGAGGTACAGGGCCGCGGCCTCGGTGCCCGCGCCGAGCTCCTGCCCCACCCGCGCGACCAGTTCCGGGCAGGACTGCCGCGGGTCCGCCTCGTACGTGCCGGCCGGCAGCGCTCCCGAGCGGGCCCGGAGCATCATCCGCTCCAGCCCGCCACCGGGCAGCAGCGGCGCCACCCGGTCCAGTGCCTCGGAGAGGCCCATGATCCCGCGCAGCCGTCGCCACGCCTCGGGGCCGGCGACCGCCGCGGGCCGCAGGAAGGGGACGCCGCCGGGCGTGCACACCACCAGCGGCCCGGAGTCGTACGCGGTCACGGTCACCGGGCCCTCCTCCGCGTACCGGCCCTTCACCACCGGCAGCCGCCCCGGCCCGAACTGCTCGGCGATCGGTGTCGAGCTGTCCTGGACCAGTCCGCCGGGCAGCTCCAGCAGGAGCTCGGGGCGGGCCAGTTCGGCCCGCAGCCGCTCGTACAGGGCCATCGCCCCGGCCACCGCCGGATCGCCGACCGGCCGGTCCGTCCAGGCCCACACCAGGGCGCTCGCGATCCGACCGAGGGAGAGGCCCACCGGGGTGCCGTAGGGCAGCTGGGGTCCGGCCGGCGGCACGGCTCTGACCTCCACCTTGTTGCCGTACCGGGTCGCCGCCAGCTCCCAGCCGGCCGCTTCCACCGTCGTGTCCTCGGCGGCCTCGTAGCCGCCCGCCAGCCGCCGGGCCCACACCTCGCAGAGGCCAAGGTCGGCCTCCAGGGCGTCGGCCGCCCCGTCGTGCACCGCGGGCTGCGCCCCGATCAGCTCGCACCACACCCCGGCCATCCGTTCCACGGCCGCCAGGACCCCGCCCGGCCGCCACAGCTCGGCCGGGTCCTCGGGCAGGGCCGCCGCCAGGACGGCCCGCCGTCCCGCGCCGCCGAGCCGGGCGCGCAGCCGCTCGTACGCCTCGGCGGTCGTCGGGGTCGCCTTGTAGGGGGCCTTGCGCGCCAGGGCGCGGTCCTCGTCCCGGCCGGGCCGGCCCACCAGACCGGCCACCACGAGCCGGGCCACGGCCCGTCGTACGCCCGTCAGTTCGGCGAAGCGCGCGGCCGCCGGCTCCGGCAGCGGGACCGGACCGTGCGCGTCGACCGCCTCGACCAGGGCCCGGAGCCGGGCGGCGTCGTCCCGCTGCACCCGGACGAGCCGGGCCGGCGCGAGCGCCGCCGGAACCGGATCGCCGTCGGCGGTGGCGTCCTCCGCTGCGGGTGCGACGAACCAGCACTGCGCACCGCCGGGCTTCACCGCGGCGGACGCCACGGCCGTACCGCCCGCCCGCAGCCCGTCCAGGGTCCCGGCGTCGGCGCGGCCCACCCACCACCGGCTGCCCGCGCGGGCGAACGGCTGGTCGGCCCAGGTGTCCAGGAGCGCCAGCAGCGCGGCCCGGTCGGCGTCCGGGGTCGGCGCCACCGCAGCCCGCCACGCCGCGGCGTCGACCGTGCCCAGCAGCTGCGACCAGTCGTGCGGCGGCGCCGGCGGGGAGAGCCGCCGTACCTCCTCCACGATCGTCCCGGCCAGGCAGGCGCCGTCGGAGGCCAGCGCGCCCAGCGTCGCCGGCAGGGCCACGTCCCGGGTCGGCCGCTCCCCCTTGGAGACGAGCCCGAACAGGGCGGGCAGCAGCTCGGTGTCCGGTGCGGACCGGCGCGGCCGGGCCGGGGCGGCCTCGGCGAGCAGGGTGACGCGCCGGTGCAGGGCGCGCCGCCGCTCCTCCACCCGGGCGGCCCGTCCGGCCACGGCCACGACGGCCTCGGCCAGCACCGGGTCGGTGACCTCCGGCAGCTCCCGGGCCACCGCCGCGCGCAGCACCGCCGGGCCGTCGAGGGCGGCCGCCAGCAGCGTGTCGGCCGTCTGCCGTCCCACGGTCCGCAGCGCGCGGGATCCCGCCGCGTCCCGGGTCCGCAGCAGGTACCAGAAGGCCGGCGGCAGGGCCACTCCGCCCGACACGGTGACCTGCCGGGCCGGCCTCACCCGCGGGTTCCGGGGCGAGTGGTGTCCGTCCAGTTCCCACAGCAGGACGCCGTCGGCGGCGTACGCGCGCACGCCCGTCCAGGTCCGGGCCTCGGCGAGGACCACGTCCTCCACCGCTCCCTCCGGCGGGGACCACAGGGCCCAGGGCTCCTGCCCGGGCCGGTCGATGACGAAGCGGGCGGTCCGTCCGTCCACGCTCTCCACCAGGTAGTGGTCGGGCGCGTGGTCGCGGTGCCGGGTGCGGAACAGCACCCGGGTGCCGACCAGCCCGTCCCGGCTGCCCAGCGGGGAGCCGTCCAGACCGGCGGGCAGCGGCGCCAGCTGCAGCGCCTCCCCGGCCAGGCTCATGCCGGTCTCGGACGGCTCCGCGGCCGGATCGGCGCTCGCGGGGCGGCCCGGGAAGTCCGGCAGCGGGCTCGGCCCCTGCCGCTCCCCGGTGACCGGGTCCACCACCTCCCACGGCCGCCGCCCGAAGACGGCGTTGGTCCAGATCCGGGAGCCGTCGCCGAGCAGCAGTTCGTCCCCGTCGATGCCCTCGGTGCCGCCCGGCCGCAGTACGCGCGTGCCGCCGTGCCGCCCGCCCCCGTCGGCGGTCTCGAACTGGAAGCCGTAGGCCCCGTCCAGACTGCCGGCGAACGGCACCAGGCCGCTCACCTGCTCCGGCGTGAACGGCTCCTCGGGACGGTCGGCCCAGACGGCGGTGTCGCAGTAGGAGGGGCTCTTCTTGAGGGTCCAGCTCACCAGGAAGGAACCGCCCACGTAGTGGACGGCGTGCATGGTCGCCCCGTCCGGGACGGTGAACCGGCACGAGCCCCGCACGCCGTCCGGGGCGACGGCGACCGCCCGGTCGCGCCCGAACACCGTCAGCACCGGCCAGGTGGAGGTCACTCCGGCCACCCCGGCCACCCCCGTCACCTCCGTCGCCTCCGTCACCTCCGTCGCCTCCGGCAGCGCCCCGTCCGTCATATCGGGCCCGGCGCCCGCCGCGAACTGCGCGTACACCGACTCCAGGGCCGGCCAGGCCAGTTCCTCGGGCAGGCCGGCCGCCAGCGAGCGCCGCAGCGCGCCCGCGGCGCCCGCCCCGGCCAGGGCATCGGCGATCCCGCCGAGCGCCGTCGCCGTGGGCCGGTCCAGCAGGGTCTCCAGCTCGGCCACGGCCTCCTCGGCCCCCGCCATGCCGCCGCCCGCGACCGTGTCGACGAGCTTGCCCACCCGCCCGGCCACCTCGTGGGCGATGCCCTCGTTGCCCGGCAGCAGCGTCACCGCGGACCCGGGACGGCGGCTGTGCGACGCCGACCAGTGGGGCGTCAGACCCGCGTGCACGGTCCCCTCCAGGCGCGGGCCGAACACCGGGTCGGCGGCCAGCGCGACGAGGTCCCGCCGGGACCGCTCGCCCCAGAAGCGCATCCGCGTCTCCGGACCCGGGTCGACGACCGCGACCCCGGCCGCCAGGCAGGCGTCGAGCACGTCCGCGTCGAAGCCCTGGTAGTGGTGCCGGGTGGTGTGCACCGTCACCGGCTCGCCCGCCGTCCGCAGCCGCGGCCCCAGCCGGCCCACGAGGTCGAGGAATTCCGGCGGGAGCGGCTGGCGCGCGACGCCGCCGCCGGACTGCGCCGCGTACTGGTACATGCGGACGAAGTTCCCGACCCAGTGGTGCAGTCCGCCCTCCGGCACCACCCGTCCGCTCTCCATCGCCTGCGCCGCGCCGCAGCCGATCAGCATCCGCAGCCACGCCCCGCCGTCGGTGACCCCGTCCGGGAAGACCTCCACCAGTCCGGCGGCTACCGTGTCCGCCGGCCGATGGGCCGTCAGGACCTGCTCCGCGGCGGTGAACAGCGCCTCCGGCACCGACTTCTTGCGGGTGACCGACAGGATCGCGCCCACCAGCCGCGCCACCTCCTCGTCCCCGTGCCCGGCCGCCTTCGCGGACGCCCGTACGCGGCGCACCAGATCCGCGGGCAGGTCGGCGGGCGAGCCCGCCCAAGCCGTCAGGAACGCCTCCAGGGCCGCGTGCGCCGCGCCCGGCTCCAACGTCTCGGCGAGGAACCGCTGGTGGGCCCCGAACTCCTTGGCGGGCATGGCCCCGCCCGTGGCGAACAGCAGCGCGTTGGCCCGGCGGTAGGCCGGGTCCACCGGCAGTCCGTGCCGGGCCTCGGCCTCCCGGGCCGCGGCGTAGGCCCGCCCGCCGGGCCGGCTCCCGTGTCCGATCAGCCGGTGCCCCACGGTGTCCCAGAACCACGGCAGGTGCGCCGGCGGCAGCCGTCGCGCCCGCGCCGCCATCGTGTCGACGAACCGGCCGGGCTTGGTCCGGGAGCGGCCCAGTTCGGTGCGCATGTCCTCGATCAGGGCGCGCGCGGTCCCGGCCGCGTCCGGGTCGTGGGCGGCGGCCCAGTCGGCGTACGTGGTCGAGGCGTGGGTACCCGCGGTGGGCAGCAGGGCGGCGAACGAGGCGATCATGCCTGGGATCGTCGCACGCCCCACCGACACCGCCGGCACGTCGTCCCGGTGATCCGATCCGGCCGGACTGACGATCCATCAGGTCATCTGTCCCGGACTCTTGACTCTGCTGCCGCCAGTGGCGATTCTCGTCCCACCGCTTGTGCGGGCCATGACAAGCGAGCCACAGCCGTGCCGTGCGGCCGTGGCCGTCGTGCCCCCGGACGGATCCGGCTCCTCGACCGCGCCATCCACTGACCGAAGACGTGAGTGATGACCATTTCCCGACACACGCACCACAGGCGTAGGCCCCTGGCGGTCCTGTCATTGCTCCTCGCCGTGGTGGCCATGGTGCTCGGCCCCGTGCCCAGTTCCTCCGCCGCCGACCCCGGCTGGTGGAACCCGGTCGCCCGGCCCGCACCCGACTCCGAGATCGACGTCACCGGCGAACCCTTCAAGGGAACCGACTCCCAGGGACGCGTCCGGGGCTTCGTCGACGCGCACGACCACCTGATGTCCAACGAGGGCTTCGGCGGCCGTCTCATCTGCGGCAAGCCGTTCTCCGAGCAGGGGGTCGCCGACGCGCTCAAGGACTGCCCCGAGCACTATCCGGACGGCACGCTCGCCATCTTCGACTTCATCACCAAGGGCGGAGACGGCAAGCACGACCCGAACGGCTGGCCGACCTTCAAGGACTGGCCCGCCCACGACTCGCTGACCCACCAGCAGAACTACTACGCCTGGGTCGAACGCGCCTGGCGCGGCGGCCAGCGGGTGCTCGTCAACGACCTCGTCACCAACGGGGTCATCTGCTCGGTCTACTTCTTCAAGGACCGCGGCTGCGACGAGATGACCGCCATCCGCCTGGAGGCGCAGAAGACGTACGACATGCAGGCGTACATCGACAAGATGTACGGCGGGCCGGGCAAGGGCTGGTTCCGGATCGTCACCGACTCCGCGCAGGCCCGCGACGTCGTCGAGCAGGGCAAGCTGGCAGTCGTCCTCGGGGTCGAGACCTCCGAACCGTTCGGCTGCAAGCAGATCCTGGACATCGCGCAGTGCAGCAAGGAGGACATCGACCGCGGCCTGGACGAGCTGCACAAGCTGGGCGTGCGCAGCATGTTCCTGTGCCACAAGTTCGACAACGCCCTGTGCGGGGTCCGCTTCGACCAGGGCGCGCTCGGCACGGCGATCAACGTGGGCCAGTTCCTGTCCACCGGCACCTTCTGGCAGACGGAGAAGTGCAAGGGCCCGCAGCACGACAACCCCATCGGCCTCGCGGCGGCGCCCGAAGCGCAGAAGCAGCTCCCGGCGGGCGTGGCGGTCCCCTCGTACGCCGCTGACGCGCAGTGCAACACCCGCGGTCTCACCGAGCTCGGCGAGTACGCGGTGCGCGGCATGATGAAACGCAAGATGATGCTGGAGATCGACCACATGGGGGTCAAGGCCGCGGGCCGGGCCTTCGACATCCTCGAATCCGAGTCGTACCCCGGCGTGATCTCCTCGCACAGCTGGATGGACCTCGACTGGACGGAGCGGGTGTACCGGCTCGGCGGCTTCGTCGCCCAGTACATGAGCGGTTCCGAGGCCTTCAGCGCGGAAGCCAGGCGCACGGATGCGCTGCGCGAGAAGTACAAGGTCGGCTACGGCTACGGCACCGACATGAACGGCGTGGGCGGCTGGCCCGGCCCCCGCGGCGCGGACGCCCCGAACCCGGTGCGCTACCCGTTCCGCAGCACCGACGGCGGCTCCGTGATCGACAAGCAGACCACCGGCGCGCGCACCTGGGACCTCAACACCGACGGCGCCTCGCACTACGGCCTGGTCCCGGACTGGATCGAGGACATCCGGATCACCGGCGGCCAGGACGTGGTGGACGACCTGTTCCGGGGCGCCGAGTCCTACCTCACCACGTGGGGTTCGTCCGAGAAGCACAAGGCCGGGGTGAACCTGGCCGCGGGCGCCCCCGCCTCGGCCAGCTCGTCCGAGTGGAACCCGTTCGTCAGCTACGCGCCCTCGCGGGCCGTGGACGGGAACACGGGCACCCGCTGGGCGAGCGACTGGAGCGACGACCAGTGGCTCCGGATCGACCTCGGGACACCGGGCCTGGTCAAGCGCGTCACCCTCGAGTGGGAACGCGCCCACGGGAAGTCGTACCGGATCGAGCTCTCGGGCGACGGCACGAACTGGCAGTCCGTTTGGTCCACGACCACCGGTGACGGCGGGCTGGACACGGCGCAGTTCGCCGGCACCCCGGCCCGGTACGTACGCGTCCACGGACTGCAGCGCGGCACCCAGTGGGGGTACTCGCTCCACGAGGTCGGCGTCTACAGCAGCTGACGCCGCCCGGGCGGTGTCCGGTGCCGGGGCCGGCCGGATCCTCAGCGATCCGGCCGGCCCCGGCCGCCTTCCCGCCGCCGCACCGCCCGTGTCCCACCGCACCGCCCGGCACAGCAGCACGAACCGAAGGGACCGCCCATGGCACGGATGCCGTCGGCCGACCGGCGCCGGCAGCTGACCGAGGCCGCCATCCGCGCGATGACCCGCGACGGGGTCGCCCGGACGACGACCCGGTCGATATCCGCCGAGGCCGGCGTGTCGCTGAGCGTCTTCCACTACTGCTTCGACTCCAAGCAGGCCCTGCTCGAATCCGTCATGGCGGCGATCACCGAGCACAGCATCACCGTGGTGAAGGAGGCGATCCAGCCGAAGGCCACCCTCCGCGAGACCGTCCGGGCCGGCTTCCAGGCGTACTGGGACCACGTGTCCGCCCACCCGGGCGAGCACATGCTCACCTACGAACTCACGCAGTACGCCCTGCGCCGGCCCGGCTTCGAGCACCTCGCCCGACGCCAGTACCAGCTCTACGCCGACACCTACACCGAGCTCATCGAACAGCTCCGTCACCACATGGGCTTCGAACTCCGCGTCCCCGTGACCGTACTGGCCCGCTATCTGGCCGCCATGACGGACGGGCTGACGCTCAACCACCTCGTGCTCGGCGACGAAACGATCTCCACGGACATCCTCGACACGATCACCGACCACGTGGCGGGCCTCGTCGGGGACGACTGCGCCGGCGGCTCCGGCGACCACGGCGACGGGGCCCGGCCGCCCGACCGGGAGCGCGTCGCACCACCGCGCTCCGCCTGAGGCGGCCGGGGCCCCGGATCAGGCGCCGTCGGCGGTGACCTCGGCGCGCACCTGGCGGGCGGCCTCGACCAGGTTCTCCAGGGAGGCCCTGGTCTCCGGCCAGGCCCGGGTCTTCAGGCCGCAGTCGGGATTGACCCACAGCCGTTCGGCAGGGATGGCCGCGAGACCCTTGCGGAGCAGGGCCGACGCCTCGGCCACGGAGGGGATCCGCGGCGAGTGGATGTCCCAGACGCCGGGGCCGACCTCGCGCGGGTAGTCGGCGCCCGCGAGCTCGTCGGCGACCTGCATGTGCGACCGGGCCGCTTCCAGGCTGATGACGTCGGCGTCGAGGGCCTCGATGGCGTCGACGATGTCGCCGAACTCGGCGTAGCACATGTGCGTGTGGATCTGGGTGTCCGGACGGACCCCGGCGGTGGTGAGCCGGAAGGACTCGGTGGCCCACGCCAGGTAGGCGGCGTGGTCGGCGGCGCGCAGCGGGAGGGTCTCCCGCAGCGCCGGTTCGTCCACCTGGATGACGGAGGTGCCCGCCGCCTCCAGGTCGTTCACCTCGTCGCGCAGGGCCAGCGCCACCTGGCGGGCGGTGTCGCCGAGCGGCTGGTCGTCGCGGACGAAGGACCAGGCGAGCATGGTGACGGGGCCGGTGAGCATGCCCTTGACGGGGCGGCCGGTCTGCGCCTGGGCGTACGCGGTCCAGCGCACGGTCATCGGGTCGGGGCGGGAGATGTCGCCGGCCAGGACGGGCGGGCGGACGTAGCGGGTGCCGTAGGACTGGACCCAGCCGTGCTGGGTGGCGAGGTAGCCGGTGAGCTGCTCGGCGAAGTACTGGACCATGTCGTTGCGCTCGGGCTCGCCGTGCACGAGGACGTCGATCCCGGCCCTCTCCTGGAAGGCCAGGACCTCCCGGATCTCGGCCTCGATGCGCTCCTCGTAGCCGGCCGTGTCGATGCGGCCGGCCCGCAGGTCGGCACGGGCCACGCGCAGTTCGTCGGTCTGCGGGAACGACCCGATGGTCGTCGTGGGCAGCAGCGGCAGGCCCAGGCGGGCGTGCTGGGCGGTCGCGCGCTCCTCGTACGGCTGGGAGCGGCGGCCGTCCGCGTCCGTGATGGCCGCGGTCCGGGCGCGCACGGCGGGGTCGCGGGTGACGGTGGAGCGGGCGCGGGAGGCCAGGTCGGCCCGGTTCGCGGCGAGTTCGGCCGCGATCGCGCCGGTGCCGCCGGCCAGGCCGCGCGCGAGCGTGGCGATCTCCGCGGTCTTCTGCCGGGCGAAGGCGAGCCAGCGGCGGACCTGCGGGTCGACGTCCCGCTCGACGGTGGCGTCCAGCGGGACGTGGAGCAGGGAGCAGGAGGCGGCCACGTCGACCCGGTCGGCGAGGCCGAGGAGGGTGCCGAGGGTGGACAGGGACTTCTCGAAGTCGTTGATCCAGATGTTGCGGCCGTTGACGACGCCCGCGACGAGGCGCTTGCCGGGCAGGCCGCCGACGGCGGCGAGGTCGGCGAGGTTCGCGGCGGCGGCATCGGTGAAGTCCAGGGCGAGCCCGTCCACGGGGGCCTTGGCCAGCACCGGCAGGGCCTCGCCGAGCCGGTCGAAGTACGAGGCCACGAGCAGCTTGGGCCGGTCGCCCGGGGCGCCGAGCTCGCGGTACGCGCGGGCGGCGGCGTTCAGTTCGGCGGGGGTGCGGTCCTGCACGAGGGCGGGCTCGTCCAGCTGCACCCACTCGGCTCCGGCCGCGCGCAGGTCGGCCAGGACCCGGGCGTACACGGGCAGCAGGCGGTCGAGCAGGGTCAGGGGCTCGAAGTCGGCGGCGACACCGGGGGCCGGCTTGGCCAGCAGGAGGTAGGTCACCGGCCCGACCAGGACCGGGCGGGCGGTGTGGCCGAGCGCCAGTGCCTCTTCGAGTTCGGCGGCCTGCTTCGAGGAGTCCGCCGTGAACACGGTGTCCGGGCCGAGTTCGGGCACCAGATAGTGGTAGTTGGTGTCGAACCACTTGGTCATCTCGAGCGGCGCCACCTCCTGGGTACCGCGCGCCATGGCGAAGTAGCCGTCGAGGGCGTCGGTCCGCACGGCGGCACGGTGGCGTTCGGGGACGGCGCCGACCATCACGCTGGTGTCCAGCACGTGGTCGTAGTACGAGAAGTCGCCGGTCGGCACTTCGGTGATGCCGGCGTCGGCCAGCTGCTGCCAGTTGGTCCGGCGCAGGTCACGGGCGGTCTCCCGGAGGGCGTCGGCGGTGACGCGGCCCTTCCAGTAGCCCTCGACGGCCTTCTTCAGTTCGCGGCTGCCGCCCTGGCGGGGGTAGCCGTACACGGTGGCCTGTACTGCCGCGGCTGCGGACTCGGTGGTCACGGAACTCTCCTTCGCGAGCGTGTCTCCATGGACCCGGTGACGGGCCTGGGCTGCGAAGGGGTGCCGGAACGGGCGGACCGCCGGACGCGCGTACGCCTGAGGTACACGCCGGAACGATCCGCCTGAAGCACGCCGACCCGCCCACGAGGTCACCGGGAAACCGGGCGCGGTCGTTCGCGCTCGGGCAACGGGCAGGTCTTCGGACTCGCGGGCGCGCCTGCCGGTCTCCCGGCGGGCTCCTACTGGCCGTCGCTTCCCAGGACCGGTTCCGGTCCCAGTGCGTATGACGGCGGTCGTTCCCGCTCACCGCTGCGGGGCAGTCCCGGATTCCCACCGGGTTCCCTCTTACGACGCACCCCGTCCGGCTGACGGGTGCGAACCAGCTGCCCGGCCAGAGTAGATGGCGTTCGTCGTCAACGGACAGGGTTGTCCAATATCCGGATGGCGCGGCGGGACCGGCACACGGAGGATCCCCGCGTCGCCCGGGCGGCGCGGGGATCCGGGAGGGGGAGGTCAGTACCGGTCCAGCAGGGTGGTCAGGACCTTGTACAGGACCGATTCCTCATCAGCCACGGCCTCCTCCGAGCGCCAGGCCACGAAGCCGTCCGGGCGGACGAGGACCGCCCCGGCCGGGGTCGTGCCGTGCGCCTCGGCCCAGTCGCCGGCGCTCGAGGGGATCAGGTCGGCCTCCGGTCCGTTGCCGATGGCGTAGGCGTCCAGGCGCACGTTCATCCGTTTGGCGACGGATCCCGCCGCCCCGCTCCACGGCGTGCCCTCGGAGCTGAGCAGGACGAAGGACCGCTCGTAGAGGTCCAGGGTGGACTTCGGCTGCTCCTCCCCCGGGGCGTGGAGCCACATGTGCGGCGCGCGCGTGCCCGGTTCGCCGCACAGACGCATCCGTTCGGGCACGACCGGCCGGTCGGGGTCGGTGCCCAGGACCGCGCCCTCGTTGTAGCGGTAGCCCATGGCCACGGACAGGACACCGCCCTGCCGTCCGCCCCCGCCCGGGGCGGGCTCGGGCTGGGCCTCGGGAACGGTCTCGGGGTCGGGCTCGTACCCCGGGTGGCTGTGCTCGGCGGACCGGGCCGAGGCGCGCTCGCTCGTCGCCCGCGCCACCGGAAGCCGCTCGGTCTCGTACGTCTCCAGCAGCCCGGGGCCGGCCGCGCCGTCCAGGACGGCTGCGAGCTTCCAGGCCAGGTTGTGCGCGTCCTGGATGCCGGTGTTGGAGCCGAACGCCCCGGTGGGGGACATCTCGTGGGCGGAGTCACCGGCCAGGAAGACCCGGCCGGCCACGTACCGCTGCGCGACCCGCTCGGCCGCGTGCCACGGAGCCTTCCCGGTGATCTCGACGTCCAGGCCGGGTGCGCCGACGGCCCGGCGGATGTGATCGACGCAGCGCTCGTCGGTGAAGTCCTCCAGGGTCTCGCCGCGGTCGGGGTGCCACGGCGCGTGGAAGACCCACCGCTCGCTGTTGTCCACCGGCAGCAGGGCCCCGTCGGCGTCGGGCTTGGTCAGGTAGCACACGATGAAACGCCGATCGCCGACCACGTCCGCAAGCATGCGGGACCGGAAGGTGATGCTCACGTTGTGGAACAGGTCCCCGGAGCCGCTCTGGCCGATCCGGAGCGCTTCCCGCACCGGGCTGCGCGGCCCGTCGGCGGCGACGAGGTAGTCCGCGCGCACCGTGCTGTGCTCCCCGGTACGGCGGTCCTTCACGATGGCGGTCACACCGCCCGGGTCCTGTTCGAAGGAGAGGAGCTCGGTGGAGAACCGCAGGTCGGCCCCGAGCCCGGGGGTCACGGACATCAGTACCGGCTCGATGTCGTTCTGGCTGCACAGGCACCATGCCGACGGGCTGAAGCGGGCGATCGCACCCCCCGGGTCGATCTGCTCGAACAGCCACTCCTGGTCCTCACCGGTCAGGGAGCCGCCTTGCAGGATGCCGTGGTTGTCCGCCAGGACAGAGGCCGCCTCGCGGATCCGTTCCTCGACACAGGCGACGCGGAACAACTCCATGGTCCGTACGTTGATCCCGCGTCCACGCGGGTGCATCGAGGTACCCGCGTGCTTCTCGACCAGCATGTGGCTGATGCCGTGCCGGCCGAGGAACAGCGAGGTGCACAGGCCCACCAGCGAGCCGCCCACGATGAGGACAGGGACGCGGTGGTCGACGTTTTCCTTCATGGCTCTTCCATGCCCTGTGCGAGGGCGCTTCCCTCGCCCGTTCACCCGCTTGGTTCTCTCCTCTCGCGCCGGGGGGATTGCGGGACAACGATCGGTTCGGGTGGCGCCGCCCCGTGGCGACCGTGTGGTCTCGAAGGAGTGTGAACGATGACAACCTTGTCGGAACGGATATCCCAGTCCGCCTTCGACGGCTCGAGGCTTCGGGTCGTGCTGCTGCTGGATCTGTACGACGGAGCGCAGAACCAGTTCCTGGAGGTCTACGAGCATCTCCGCAAGCAGGTGTCCTCCGTTCCCGGACACATCCGGGACGAGTTGTGCCAGTCGATCGAGAATCCCTCGCAGTGGCTCATCACCAGTGAGTGGGAGAGCGCACCGCGGTTCTTGGCCTGGGTGAACAGCGAGGAGCACGTCGCCTCGGTGCAGCCGCTCCACGGCTGCGTACGGGACACGCGCTCGCTGCGCTTCAGCGTGCTGCGGGAGACCGCCAAGGACCCCGTCCCCGTCCCGGCCTCCGCCGTCTTCTCCCTCTCGCCCCCGGGCTCATCCCCCGAGGCCGCGGTCTTCGGGGACCGGTCCGGGGGCCGCCTCCAGGTCGCCCCGCGGCGCGGGGACGGCGTGGTCCGCCACGCCCTCACCTTCACCGTGAAGCCGGGCAGCGAACCCGTCGTGGCGGAGCTGCTCGCCGGGTACACCTCCCCGCAGGCGCAGGTCGACGCGAACACCCGGCTCCGCCGCACCTCGCTCTTCATGCACGGGAACAGGGTCGTACGGGCGGTCGAGGTGGAGGGCGACCTCCTCGCGGCATTGCGCCACGTGGCCCAGCAGCCCGAGGTGCAGGCCCTGGAGGAGGCCATCAACCCGTATCTGGAACAGGACCGGGACCTCAGCGACCCCGGATCCGCCCGGATGTTCTTCACCCGGGCGGCGCTCCCCGCGGTGCACCACGTGGCGGGCGGCGGACGCGAGCACGCGGACGTCCGGCGGCACGCGCTCTTCTACCCCGCCAAGAGCGGGTGCGGCATGGCGCTCGCCCGGCTGCTCGCCGGCCAGGACGAGGCGGCCGTGGACGACCCGGCCAACCCCATCGAGGCCAGCACCCTGTTCCAGCGCGACGACATCGTCGTCCGGCTCCTCGACATGCGCGGCCCGCTCGACGCCCGGCCCGCCGTGACGCTCGGCGTCGAGGGCGGCCACAAGGCGGCCGTGCTGGCCCGCCTGCTCGACAGCGCCAAGGACGGCGTCCCCACCACCGACCAAGAGCTCTCACGCTTCCTCGCGCGCTCTGAAATGCGCCTGATCACCGACCGGCGTACGCCGGACCGAGCCTGAGGAGATGGCCGTCATGACCCCTCGACTGACCATGGAAGAACTGGCCGCCCTGATGAAGAAGGGGGCGGGCCTGAACGTCGACCCCGAGGCCATGGCGAGCCGCCCCGACTCGGGCTTCGACGAGTGGGGGCTCGACTCCCTCGGGCTCCTCGGCATCGTCGGCGAGCTGGAGAACCGGCACAGCCGGCCCCTGCCCGCCGACGCGGACCGGTGCAAGTCGCCGCGCGAGTTCCTGGACCTCGTCAACAACGCCCTGGCGGCCAAGGGCTGACGCGTTCGGACGGACGGGCACCGCCCGTCGGCGGTACCGACGCCCCCGAGACCGGCTCATCCCGCCGGTCTCGAGGCGTTGTGGCGCGCGGAGGGCCCGGAATCACTCGGGCACGGTGCACTCGAACGCGTGCAGGTACGGATTGACCGGCCGGATCTCGCCGATGACCAGCCCCGCGTCCCGCATCCGGGTGCAGAGGCTGTCCTTGGTGTGCTTCGCGCCGCCCACGTTGAGGAGCAGCAGCAGGTCCATCGCCGTGGTGAACTTCATCGACGGGGTGTCGTCGACCAGGTTCTCGATGATGACGACCCTGGCTCCGGGGCGGGCCACGGAGACGACGTTGTGCAGGGTCCTGGCGGTGCTCTCGTCGTCCCATTCCAGGATGTTCTTGATGATGTACATGTCGGCCTCGACCGGGATGGCCTCGCGGCAGTCCCCGGGAACGATGCCGGCCCGCTCGGCGAGCGGACCGCCGTCCCGCAGCCGGGGATCCGCCTTCGCCACCACGCCCGGCAGATCGAGCAGGACGCCGCGCACCGTCGGGTGCTTCTCCAGCAGGCTCGCCAGTACGTGCCCCTGGCCGCCGCCGATGTCCGCGACCACCGAGACCCCGGTGAGGTCGAGGAGCTCGGCGACGTCCAGCGCCGACTGCATGCTGGAGGTGGTCATGGCCCGGTTGAACACGTGGGCCGACTCGTGCGCGTCCTCGTGCAGGTACTGGAAGAACCCCTTGCCGTAGAGGTCCTGGAACACGCTGTCGCCGGAACGCACGGCGTCGTCGAGGCGCGGCCAGGCCTGCCAGGTCCAGGGTTCCGTGCACCACAGGGAGATGTAGCGCAGGCTCTGCGGATCGTCCTCGCGCAGCAGCCGGGACATCTCCGTGTGGACGAACTTCCCGTCCTCGGTCTCCTCGAAGATCCCGTAGCAGGCCAGGGCGCGGAGCAGCCGTTCCAGGGGCCGGGGCTCGCAGTCCACCGCCGCCGCGAGCTCGGTGGCGGTGGCGGGCTCCGACCCGAGGGCGTCGGCCACGCCGAGGCGGGCGGCGGCCCGTACGGCCGCGGCGCAGGCCGCCCCGAAGACGAGCTCGCGCAGGCGCATGCCCGGCTGGGGGGTGTGGGGGGGTACGGGGA
>NZ_JARAYQ010000141.1:0-21829 GCF_033794505.1 Streptomyces sp. MB09-01
GAGTCTCTCCATGACCTTCCAGCGCCGGATCCTGCTGCTCGCCACCGCGGTGCTCCTGCTCACCGCCGTGGGCATGCTCGCCGTCCTGCGGGCATCGTCCCGGGCCGAGGAGAAGGACCACGCGCAGGCGGGCGGTCCGAGCCTCTCGGAAGGCACGGTCTCCCTGGAGCCGGGCCAGGGCGGGCGCCGGATCGTGTTCCGGAACATGGCCTGGGGACCGCACCGCGACGAGCTCGCCACCGTGCCGGCCGGCGCGCCGGAGGGGGCCCGCACCGCGTCCGGGGTGAGCTGCCTGCGCTTCCACGCGGCCGGCGGCACCGGGATCTGCCTCCGGGCCGACCGCAGCGGGGTCCAGGACGGCTACAAGGTCGTGGTGCTAGACGCCCGCCTGAAGGAGGTGTCCGCGCATCCGCTGAACGGCGTCCCCACCCGCGCCCGGGTCTCGCCCGGCGGACACCTCGCCGCCTGGACCGTCTTCGTGGGCGGGGACTCGTACGCGGGTACGAATTTCTCGACGCGGACCTCGGTGCTCGACCTGCACACCGGCAGGCTCGACGCCTCGCTGGAGGACTTCGAGATCCTCAAGGACGGCAAGCCCTACCGCGCCGCCGACGTGAATTTCTGGGGGGTCACCTTCGCCGCCGACGAGCGGACCTTCTACGCGACGCTGGCGACCGGCGGCCGGACCCACCTGGTCCGCGGGGACCTGGGCTCGCGGACGGTGACCACCCTGCGGGAGAACGTCGAGTGCCCGTCGCTGTCGCCCGACGGGACCCGGCTGGTGTTCAAGAAGCGGGTGCCGGACCTGCCGGCCGAGGCGCCGTGGCGGCTGTACGCACTGGACCTGGCCTCCGGTGCGGAGACCCCGCTCGGTGAGGCGCGGAGCGTGGACGACCAGGTGGTGTGGACGGACGACCGGACCGTCGTCTACGCCCTCCCGGGGGACTTCGGTGCCGACCTGTACGCCGTACCGGCCGACGGGAGCGGCGCTCCCACCCGGCTCATGGACTCGGCCCTCGCCCCGGCCTTCCTCGGGTGAGGAGGCCGCGGCGACGCCCGGGAAAACCCGCCCCGACGCCGCCCGAGGGCATGCCGGAGCAGGGGAGGACCGTTTTTCCGTTTGTCTGTTCCGGCTAGGCCGGGATCAGCGTCTTGCGGCGCCGCTTGCGCTGCGCGCCGGCCGACAGCCTCAGCTCGATGATCGACCGCACGGCCGGCCACTCCTCGTCGAGGATCGAGTAGAAGGCGGTGCTGCGGACGGCGCCGTCCAGCCCCCGCGAATGGGCCCGGCGGACCCCCTCGCAGGTGAAGCCGAGACGTTCCATCGCGGCGCGCGACCGGCCGTTGCGCGCATCGGCGCGCAGCGAGATGCGCCGCACACCCCAGGTCTCGAAGGCATGGCGGAGCATGAGCAGCTTCGCCTCGGTGTTGATGCCGGTTCCCTGGGCGGCGGGGGACAGCCAGGTATTGCCGATCTCGGCGGCATCGGGGATCGCCGTCGCCGGATCGCCGAACGGGACGCCCGGCACGGCGGGCCACACCAGCGGCCCCTGCCAGTAGTCGAGTTCCAGGAACCGGGTCGAACCGACGACGCACCCGTCAGTGGCTCTGACGACGGCGAAGGGGAGCGATCGACCCGCCGCCTGATCGGCGAGGGCACGGTCGATGTACTCGTGGGACGCCTGCACCCCATGGGGTACGGGGGTGAAGGCGTAAGTCGTACGATCCTCGGCCCCGGCCACGGCCAGAGCCTCGGTGTGGTGGGGGGCGAGGGGCTCGAGCCGCACGGTGCGGCCCGCGAGGTGTACGGGTACGGGCACGGAGCCTTCGGTCCTTCTGGGCGGTGGGGTGGTTGCACAGTCTGCGTCCATGACGTCGCCCCCCGTGCAAAACACGAGTGAAAGGCAACCGGCTGTCAGGTGAACGCGAGTGGCTCAATGTAGCCCCTTAATGTCCTCTCATGAACCCCCAATTTGGCAATGGTGTGACGCTGATTTTCGATGACTTTGGTCCCCGCGGCGGAGCGCCCGTAATCCTGATCCACGGACATCCCTTCAACCGCACGATGTGGGCCCCCCAGACGGCCGCGCTCACCGCCGCCGGATACCGTGTGATAGCCCCTGACCTGCGGGGATACGGGGAGAGCCCGGTGCTTCCGGGCAAGGCCCTGCTCGCCGATCTCGCGGACGATCTCGCCTCCCTCCTCGCCTCGCTGGGCATCGAACAGGTGGTCGTCGGTGGTGTGTCCATGGGCGGTCAGATCGCCATGGAGCTCCGACTGCGCCACCCGGGTCTGGTACGGGCCCTCGTGCTCTCCGACACCTCCCCGGTTCCGGAGACGGACGACGGCAAGAAGCTCCGCCGGGAGACGGCCGAACGGCTGGTCGCCGAGGGCCTGCGGCCGTACGCCGAGGAGGTCATTGACAAGATGCTGGCGCCGTACAACGTGACTGGCATGCCGGAGGCCGCCGCACGGGTGAGCGCCATGATGTGCGCGACCGACCCGCAGGGCGCGGCCGCCGCCCTGCGCGGCCGGGCCGAGCGCCCCGACTACCGGCCCGTGCTCGCCGAGACGGAAGAGCCCTGCCTGGTGCTGGTCGGCGCTGACGACGTCTACACCCCGGTCGCGGAGGCCGAGGCCCTGCACGCACTGCTGCCGAACGCGGTGCTCACCGTCATCGAGGGAGCCGGGCACCTGCCCGGGGTCGAGCAGCCGGAGGCCTTCAACCGGGCGCTGCTGGAGTTCCTCGCCGGGCTCTGAGCCGTCCGCCGCGGTACGGCCGCACGCGGTCGGGCCCGGCCGGGGATCCCCCGGCCGGGCTGAGATCATTGCGGGCATGGACGACGTACTGCGGCGACTGGCCGCCGTGGGGCCCTTCTTCTCCGTCCCGTACGGTACGGAGCCGCCAGGGCCCGGCTTCCGGCCGCTGACGGCGCTGTACGGGGAGCGGCTCGGGCCGTACGTGGCCGAGGTGGGCCGGCGGATCGGCAGCGGCCCGGGCCGGGTGGCCGCCTCGACCGCACAGCTCGGCATCGCCTCCCGGCTGTGGTCGCTCGGGCTGGGGTGCGCGGCGCTGGCCGGGCGGGTGCCGGACCTGGCCGCTGACCGGGTGTGGTGGCGGCTGCCGGCCGCGGGGTCGCTGGAGCTGTGGCTGCCCGAACCCGCGGACCTGCCGGCCGAAACGCTCGGGGAGACAGTCCTCGGGAACCTGGCCCAGCTCGACGCGGGCCTGCGGGAGCGGTTCGGGGTCTCGCAGAAGGTCCTGCGGGGGAACGCCGCGTCCGGGCTGGTCGGGGCGCTGCGGGTGCTGATCGACCGCGTTCCGGGCGGCGCGGCCGTGGCACTGGCCGGCGCCCTGCTGGCCGAGGGCGGGGCCCTTGCGGGGACCGGCACGTTCATCCACGAGGAGGGCCTCGGGGTGGCCTTCGTACGGCGCAGTTGCTGTCTCTACTACCAGGTGCCGGGTGGCGGGCTCTGCGGGGACTGCGTGCTGCGGACCCGGTAGCCGCACGGCCGTTCGAATGAGCGCAGGTGTGGCAAGCTGCGGCGCCCCCGGCGCTCCTCCTACGGTCCGCTGCATGACCGCTCGCTCACCGCACCAGCCGTCCGAGCTGACCCGCCGCGCCGCGCTCACCGGGCTCGCCGCCGGTGCCGGCTCCCTCGCCCTGGGCGGCGGCGCCCCGGCCGCCGCCGCCGGGCCCGGCCCTCCGGCTCGGCCGAACCGTCCGCCGCGGACCCGGACCCCGCGCCGGCGGCGATGAAGCTCTTCGCCGACCCGGGGTTCAACTTCGCCGGCCTGCTCGCCCTCGGCGGGGCCGGCATGCAGGCCTCCGAGGTCGGCGAGGTGCTCACCGCGGTCAATGCGATCAACGCCGCCGGGCTGTCGGAGCAGACCTTCAGCGACACCTTCCGCTCCTGGGGCGACGAGCTCGCCGCGCCGCCGGCCGCCGGCCGGGGCGGCCACGAGGCCCCCTCGCAGACCCGGCGCTTCCGCTCCCTGCGCGCCGCCCCGTACTACGCCCAGCGCTGTTCTACGTCCTCGGCACCGACCACCCCGGGGACGAGAAGGCGGTGTACCAGGCCGGACGCACGGCATGGGACACGTTCACCCAGCTTTGCAGCCCGGCCGCCGTGCGCGCGAAGGTCCCGTACGGCAGCACGCACCTGCGTCGACTGGCTGGACGCGCGCAAGGAGGTGGACAGCGCACGGATCGCACTCACCGGCCTCAGCACGGGCGGCAACCTCGTGGCCCGCGCCGCCGCCTTCGAGCACCGGCTCGCGGCGGTCGCCTGCCAGCCGGGCTGTGTGAGCCCCTGGCTCGGATTCGACAAGGAGCTGCGCGACATCGTCACGGCCGACAAGGAGGAGACGAACCTGATCTGGAACGAGGAGGTGGTTCCGGAACTGACCCCGCAGGCCCCAGCAGATGTACGACCTGCTCCGCTCGCGCAAGGAGTACGTGAAGATGACGGAGGCCACCGGGGCGCAGTTGCACTGCTCCCCGATGGCCCCCCAGCAGCACTGCGACGTCGTGTTCGACTGGCTCGCGGACGTGCTCAGGTCCTAGGACCGCCTTCTCAGAAGGTCAGGTTCCAGGAGTCGATCTTGCCGGTGTCGCCGCCGGCGTTGTCGTTCACGCGGAGCTTCCAGGTGCCGGTGGCGACCTCGGAGGAGGCGTTGACGGTGAAGACCTGGTTGATGTTGTCCGTGCTGCCGCCGGCCCGGTTGTGGACGGTGTAGACGGTGCCGTCGGGTGCGATCAGGTCGACCTTGAGGTCACCGATGTAGGTGTGCACGATGTTCACGCCGACCTTGAGGGTGGCCGGGGCGTTGCCGGTCACCCCGCTGACGGTGATCGGGCTCTCCACGGTGGTGTTGTCGCCGATGGCGAAGTCACCCGGGTTCTCGAAGTACTTGCCGGGCGGCGGGGTGGAGCCGACCGCCTTGAGGGCGTCGACCTGTCCCTCGCCGAAGAAGCCGTTCTTCGCGGTGGTGCCCTTGCACCGGCTGTCCGACGGGCAGGCGACGTCGTTGGCCTGGGTGGCCAGCTTGTCGCGCAGCTGCGCCGGGGTGATGCCCGGGTTGGTGCTGGCCAGCAGCGCGGCCACACCCGCGACGTGCGGCGAGGCCATCGAGGTGCCGCTCATGCTGCCGTACTTGCCGCCCGGCAGGGTGCTGTAGATGCCGGTGGCGTCGCCGCCGGGGGCCGTCACGTCGACGACGTTCAGGCCGTAGTTGGAGTACGAGGCCTTCGCGGTGGTGCCCATCGCCGAGACCGTGACGACGCCCGGGAGTTCGGTCGGGATGTCCAGGCAGGCGTTGGTGATGGTGCGGGTGACCGGGGTCGAGTCGTTCGGGGACTCGGTGTCGGTCGTCTTGTTGGCCAGGTCGATGTTGGAGTTGCCGGCCGCCGCGACCTGCAGCGAGCCCTTGCCCTCGGCGTACTCCTGGGCGCGCTTGACGCCCTCGATGATCGCGGCCTGGTCGGCGTTGTCCGGGCAGTTGAACTGCCACGGGTCCGTGTAGTAGCTGTTGTTGGTGACCTTGAAGCCGTGGTCACCGGCCCACATGAAGCCGCAGACGGTGTTCTCAGCGAAGAAGAGCGAGGAGCCGGGCTCGGCGATGCGCACCGAGGAGATCTTCACGCCCGGGGCCACGCCGATGACGCCCTTGCCGTTCTTGGCGGCGGCGACCGTACCGGCCACGTGCGTGCCGTGGGTGCCGACGTCCCGCCAGGCGCCGGAACGGGTGTCCGGCTTGCCGTAGGCGCAGGACGCGGAGTCCGCCGCGTTGAAGTTCGGGGCCAGGTCCTGGTGCTGGTCGTCCACACCGGTGTCCAGGATGCCGACCTTGACGGAGGCGGAGCCGGTGGTGACGGCCCAGGCCTGGTCGGCCTTGATCTGCGTCATGTCGGCGCGGACGGGCTCGCCCGAAGGCGTCGTGGACTGCGCCGGGTTGGCGGGCAGCGCCGGGTTGTAGGCGTCCGCCGGCACGTCCGAGGTGCGGGTGGCGCCGACCTGTTGGACACCGCTGACACCGCGCATGGTGGTGGCGAAGGTGCCGGACGCGGAGTGGGCGACGATCACACCGATCGCGTCGTAGTACTGGAAGACCGTGCCGCCGTTGGAGGTGACGGCGTTGCGCACCGCCGTGGTGTCACCGGGGGCGGTGATCACGAGGTAGGCGCGCGTGCCGGCAACCCAGGTCGCACTCTGGGAAGTCGGGGCCGCGGCCCGGGGCGCCGCCGCAGCGGGGGCCGGGGCGGGGGAGCCGGAGGGAGAGACCGGGGCGGTGCCGGCGAGTGCGGCGGGAGCCCCGAAAGCGAGTGCCGCGCCGAGCGTGGCGGCCAGCACGAGGGTACGTCGAGGTCGGCTGGATATGTGGGGTATCAATGCGTCCTCCGAAGACCCGGTGGTCATGCCGGGTCGTACGAAACAAGTGGTGGACGCAAGATGTCATGCACACGGCCTGCTGCGGAAGTACCTTTTGCAGCATGGAGGTTCGTTTATCGGTAGTCGAATTCCGACTATGGGTACAACTGCGCAGAATGCGGCGGGCCGACCGGGCTGGGCACCGTGGGGGCGAGCCCTGCCCGGCCGGCCCGTGCGGGCGGACCGGCTAGACCGGTACACCGTCCTTGGGGACGTGCGAGGGGATCGGCACGGCGGCCGGCGCCGGCTCCGGCTCGGCCGGCTCCGTCCGGTATCCGTCGTCGACCAGCGTGGTCTCGTCGAACGGCATCCGGCCGGCGAGGACTTCGGCGGCCCGCGCGCGGTCGAACTCCTTCGTCCACGTACCGATGAGCACCGTCGCGACCGCGTTGCCCGCGAAGTTGGTCAGGGCCCGCGCCTCGCTCATGAACCGGTCGATGCCCACGATCAGGCCGACCCCGTCCACCAGCTCCGGCCGGTGCGACTGCAGTCCGCCGGCGAGGGTGGCCAGGCCGGCGCCGGTCACCCCGGCCGCGCCCTTCGAGGCGATGATCATGAACAGCAGCAGCGAGATCTGCTCGCCCAAGGCGAGCGGCTTGCCCATCGCCTCGGCGACGAACAGCGAGGACATCGTCAGGTAGATCGCGGTCCCGTCCAGGTTGAAGGAGTACCCGGTGGGCACCGTGATGCCGGTGACCGGCCGCGACACCCCCAGGTGCTCCATCTTCGCGATCAGCCGCGGCAGCGCCGACTCCGACGAGGAGGTCGAAAGGATCAGCAGGAACTCCCGGCCCAGATAGCGCAGCAGGGCGAAGACGCTGACCCCCGTGCACACCCGCAGCAGCGTGCCCAGGACCACGAACACGAACAGCAGGCAGGTCGTGTAGAAGCCGATCATGATGACGGCGAGGGACTTCAGCGCGTCGATGCCGGTGGCCCCGACGACCGCGGCGATGGCCCCGAAGGCGCCCACCGGAGCCGCCCACATGATCATCGCGAGGACCCGGAACACCAGCTTCTGCAGGTGCCCGATGCCCCGCAGCAGCGGTTCCCCGGCCGTTCCCATGGCCTGCAGTGCGAACCCGCAGAGCAGCGCCACCAGCAGCGTCTGGAGCACCTCGCCCCCGGTGAAGGCGGACACCAGCGTGGTCGGGATGATCCCGAGCAGGAACTCCGGCGTGCTCTCGGCGCCGCCCGCCTTGGCCTGCGCCTCGCCCGCGCTGCGCGCCGCCTCGGTCAGGTGCAGCCCGCTGCCGGGCTCGAGCAGGTTGCCGACCAGCAGGCCGATGGCCAGTGCGACCGTGGACATGACCATGAAGTAGCCGAGGGCGAGCCCGCCCACGGCGCCCACCTTGGCGGCCTTGCGGACGGATCCGATGCCCAGCACGATCGTGCAGAAGATCACGGGCGAGATCATCATCTTGATGAGGTTGACGAAGCCGGTGCCCAGTGGCTTGAGCTCCACGGCCACGCCGGGTGCGGCGAAGCCGACGGCGATGCCGAGCAGCACCGCGCCGATCACCGCGATGTAGAGATAGTGCGTTCTGTCGCGTCTGGCGGCCACGATGCCTCCCGGTGGTGAATACGTTCGGGGAGACCATCGCCCAGGGCTGTGACCCCGGTCACCCTTGCGTTCATTGAGTTCACGGCCCGGTGCACACTGAGCGGCATGTTCCGCTTCCCCCGGCCTCCGCGCAGCCTCGCCGGACAGCTCTTCGCCATGCAGGTGCTGCTGGTCGCACTGGTCGTCGCGGGCTGCGCCGTCTACGCGTACGTCACCGCCCGGGGCCAGGCCGAGGACGCCGCCCGGCGGCAGGCCGGTGCCGTGGCCCACGCCGTCGCCGACTCACCCTCCGTACGCGAGGCCGTCCGGGGAGCGGCCCGCGGCAGCGACCCCTCCGTCGAGCTCCAGCCCTACGCCCAGAAGGTCCGCGCGGACTCCGGGGTGGACTTCGTCACGATCATGGACCTCGACGGGCGGCGCTGGACCCACCCCGACCCGCGCCGGATCGGCGAGCCCTTCATGGGCAACACCGCCCCCGCGCTGCGCGGCGAGACCTTCAGCGAGACCTACACCGGCACCCTCGGCCCCTCCATCCGCGTGGTCACCCCGCTCGAGGACGACGGCCGGATCGTCGGCCTCGTCAGCGCCGGGATCACCGTCCGCGCGATCAGCGACCGGCTCGGGGCACAGCTCTCCGCCCTCGCCTGGGTCGCGGCCGCCGCCCTCGCCCTCGGCGGGGTCGGCACGTACGTCGTCAACGCCCGGCTGCGCCGCCACACTCATGGGATGAACGCGGCCGAGCTCAGCCGGATGTACGACTACCACCAGGCGGCCCTGCACGGGGTCCGCGAGGGGCTGCTCATGCTCGACGGGCAGCGCAGGATCACTCTGATCAACGACGCCGGGCGGGAACTGCTGGGCCTGCCGGGCGGCGAGATCACCGGCACCGGCGTCGCCGACCTCGGTCTGCCGGCCCCCCTCACCGGAGCCCTGCTCGCCGACCGGCCCCGGGTGGACGAGGTGCACCTGACCGCCGACCGGGTGCTGGTCGTGAACAGTTCGCCGGTCGCGGGCGGCGGCCGCCGGGGCACGGTGGTCACCTTGCGCGACCACACGGAGCTGCAGGCGCTGACGGGCGAGCTGGATCACGAGCGGGGTTTCACGCAGGCCCTGCGCTCCCAGGCCCACGAGGCGGCCAACCGGCTGCACACCGTGGTCTCCCTCATCGAACTGGGCCGTGCGGACGAGGCGGTGGACTTCGCCACCGCCGAGCTGGAACTGGCCCAGGCCCTCACCGACGAAGTGGTCACCGCGGTCGGGGAGCCGGTGCTGGTGGCGCTCCTGCTGGGCAAGGCCGCCCAGGCGCACGAGCGGGGGGTGGAGCTGGTCGTCACCGCGGACAGCCGCAGCCTCGCCGACGGGGGAGGGCTGCCGCCGGCCCGTGACCTGGTCACGGTGCTGGGCAACCTCATCGACAACGCGGTCGACGCCGTGACCGCCGTACCGGGCGCCAGGATCGCGGTGACGCTGCGGCCGGAACGGGACGAGCTGCTGCTGCGGGTCGCCGACAACGGACCCGGACTGCCCGACGGAGTGGACGTGTTCCGCAGGGGCTGGTCCGGAAAGGGGGAGGGGCGCGGCCTCGGCCTCGCCCTGGTCCAGCAGGTGGCACAGCGCTACGGCGGCACGGTGATCGCCGCGCAGGGTCCGGGCGGCGGAGCGGAGTTCACGGTCCGCCTGCCGGTCGCGTCCCCGCAGGGCGCGCAGACTCCGGACCCGGCCGTGTCCCCGCCGGTCGCCTCCCCGCCGGTCGCCTCCCTGCGGGGCGAGGCGGCCCCGGACCCGGCCGCCGGGGGGCCGCGGTGAGCGCGGGCGACGTACGCGTCCTGGTGGTCGAGGACGATCCGGTCGCCGCCGACGCCCACGCGCTCTACGTGGGCCGGGTGCCCGGCTTCAGCGCCGTCGGCGCCGTCCACTCCCTCGCCGAGGCCACCCGGGTCCTGGAGCGGACCCGCGTCGACCTGCTGCTGCTCGACCTCGGCCTGCCCGACGGGCACGGCCTGCGCTACGCACGCGGGCTGCGCGCCGCCGGACATCCCGTGGACGTGATCGTGGTGACCTCCGCACGGGACCTGGCCGTGGTGCGCGAGAGCGTCTCACTCGGCGTGGTCCAGTACGTACTGAAGCCCTTCGCCTTCCCCACGCTGCGCGAACGGCTCCTGCGCTACGCCGAGTTCCGCGCGACCGCGGGCGAGGCGGCCGGCCAGGACGACGTGGACCGGGCGATGGCAGCCCTGCGCGCGCCCCGCCCGGCCGAGCTGCCCAAGGGGCTGAGCGCGCCGACCCTGGACCGGGTCGCCGCCCTGCTGCGGGCGGCGCCCGAGGGGCTGACCGCGGCAGGGGCGGCCGAGGCGGCGGGGATCTCCCGGATCACCGCACGCCGCTACCTGGAGCACCTGGTGGACACCGGCCGCGCGGACCGCACTCCCCGGTACGGCCAGGTCGGCCGCCCCGAACTGCACTACCGTTGGCTGGCGGCGGCCGGTTCGGTGTCGAACGTGTAGAACTTCCGGTGGTCCAGCATGTCGGCCGGCGTCACGTCGTTCCACGGCCGCATCGTGTCGTTCAGGTCCACGACGTTCGCCGTGCCCGCGGCCGGCAGGTAGGTCGACTGCGGATGCCGCGCCTGCCAGTCGGCCCACAGCTTGTCGATGAAGGCGTGGTGCATCCAGAACACCGGGTCGTTCGGGGAGACTCCGGTGGACATCTGCCCGCCGACCCACACGTGCACCCGGTTGTGCAGGTTGGCGCCGCGCCAGCCCTCCAGGTGGTTGCGGAAGCCGTTGGAGGAGCTGTTCCAGGGAGCCATGTCGTAGACCGGCATGGCGAGCACGGAGTCGACCTCGGCCTTGGTCGGCAGCTGGGCGACGCCCGTGCCGAGCGCGCGCCGCAGGTACGGGCGCCCGTCCACCCGTACGTCTATGTTCCACTTGCCCGTCGCGTACGCGAAGGGGCCGTCGAGGACCTGTCCGTCGCGGGCCCGTCCGGTGCCGCCGAGGAAGTCGGGGGCCCAGAGGGAGGAGCGGGAGGTGCGGTCAACGGTCCAGTCCCAGTAGGGAAGCGCGACGTTCGCGTCCACTTTCTGCAGCGCCGCCTCGAATTCCAGCAGGAACCGGCGGTGCCAGGGAAGGAAGGACGGGGAGCGGTGGCCGACCCGGTCGCCCGAGTCGGTGTCGCTCATGATGAAGCCGTTGTGGGTGGTGACGAAGCGGTCGTAGCTGCCGGTGCGCTTGAGCTCCAGCAGGGCCGAGGTGAAGGCGCGCTTCTCGTCGGCGGTCAGCGTGGCCTGGTTCTTGCGGACGGTCATGCCGCACCACCGAAGGGGGCGAGGGTGGCGCCCTGGAGGTCGCGCACCGCGGCGCGGGCGAGCAGGGTGGGGTCGGAGAAGGTCTCGTAGTGGTTGATCACGCTGATCCAGGTTCCGTCGGCGTTGCGCATCACGTGCAGTTCGCGGCCGTCTATTCGTACGGTCGGCTGGCCGGGGGAGTGGTGGCCGCCGTGGTGGCCGCCCTCGCCCGGGGTGATCTGAATGCGGCGGCCCTTGTAGACCTCGTCGACCGTGCCCGGGGGTGTGGACGCGGTGGGGGTCGCGGCGGCGCTCGTGGCGACGCTCGCGGCGGTAGCGGTGAGGCCAAGGACGGTGAGTGCACCGGCAGTTGTACCCAAGGCCTGACGGCGGGTGATCTTGTTCATGGCCCGAGAGGTATCAGGGCAAAGGAAACGACGGGCCGGGATCCGGACATCAGCGGATAAGTTTCCCGTAGAACAAGTTGGATGATCTTCCCGTCCGGACCGGCTCCTGCGGTTCTAACGGGAAGATCTGCGGGATCGAGCCTACTCGACAGTAATTTCTTCGGATCCTCAGGGCGCGTATGCGGGGGGTCACACCCCAGAGTCGGCTGGAAGCAGAGCGTCATCCGTCGCTCGCGTCGCCTCGTTCTCGTCCCGGATTGATGGGCTTTGTCACCTATAGTCCCGATATGGCTCTTCATGAGACGAAGGACACGCGCTCCCGCGACGCCGATACGGACGTGTTCGCGTCCGCGCTGAGCGGCGAGGTCCTCCCCAAGTACCGGATGCCCGAGGACCACTCGCCCACCGAGGTCGTCTACGAACTGCTCCGCAACGAACTCCTCCTGGACGGCAACGCCGCCCAGAACCTGGCCACCTTCTGCACCACCTGGTCGGACGAGGGCGTCCACCGGCTGATGAACGACTGCCTCGACAAGAACATGATCGACAAGGACGAGTACCCGCAGACCGCGGAGATCGAGTCCCGCTGCGTCAACATCCTCGCCGACCTGTGGAACGCCCCCGCCGGCGCCACCGCGACCGGCTGCTCCACCACCGGTTCCAGCGAGGCCGCCATGCTCGGCGGCCTCGCCCTCAAATGGCGCTGGCGCGAGCGCCGTCGCGCCGCCGGCCTCCCCACGGACCGCCCCAACCTGGTCTGCGGCCCCGTCCAGGTCTGCTGGGAGA
Source organism: Streptomyces sp. MB09-01 (assembly GCF_033794505.1). NCBI lineage: Bacteria > Bacillati > Actinomycetota > Actinomycetes > Kitasatosporales > Streptomycetaceae > Streptomyces > Streptomyces sp. MB09-01. Next base: position 12,477 of record NZ_JARAYQ010000141.1, read on the forward strand.
AGTTCGCCCGCTACTTCGACGTCGAGCTGCGCCAGGTCCCGATGGAGCCCGGCGCCAACGGCCTGCTGCCCCATCAGCTCGCCACCTACGTCGACGAGAACACCATCGGCGTCGTCGCCATCCTCGGCGTCACCTACACCTGCGTCTACGAGCCCGTCGCCGAGATCGCCGCCGAACTCGACCGGATCCAGGCCGAGCACGGCTGGGACGTCCCCATCCACGTGGACGGCGCCAGCGGCGGCTTCGTCGCACCCTTCCTCCACCCCGACGTGGTGTGGGACTTCCGGCTCCCGCGCGTCGCCTCCGTGAACACCTCCGGCCACAAGTACGGGCTCGCGCCCCTCGGAGTCGGCTGGATCGTCTGGCGCACCGCCGACCTGCTGCCCGCGGACCTCGTCTTCGACGTCGACTACCTGGGCGGCGACATGCCGACCTTCGCCCTCAACTTCTCCCGCCCCGGCGGCGAGATCATCGCCCAGTACTACCTCTTCCTGCGCCTAGGCCGCGGCGGCTACCGGCGCGTCCAGCTGGCCTGCGCCGAGACCGCCCAGTACCTGGCCCGCGAGATCGCCCAGATGGGCCCCTTCACCCTCCTCTACGACGGCGAGGGCGGCCTCCCGGCGGTCTCCTACAGGCTCGCCGACCCGGAAGCGGCCGGTTTCACCCTCTACGACCTCTCCGACCGGCTGCGCATGAGGGGCTGGCAGGTGCCCTCGTACCCGCTGCCCGCCGACCGCGACGACACGGTCATCCAGCGGGTCCTCGTCCGGCACGGCGTGACCCGCGACCAGATCGCCCTGCTCGTCGCCGACCTGCGCCACGCCGTGGAGCACCTGCAGGCCTCACCCCCGCCCGTGCCGGCCGCGGCGCCCCGGTCCGGCTTCCACCACTAGCCGCCGCATGGGGCAACGGCCGTCCGACGTGTGGGCGGAGGGGGACGCCTACGAGCGGTACATGGGCCGGTGGAGCCGTCAGGTCGGCGAGGTGTTCGTGGCACGGCTCGGCGGCCGCAGCGGTATGCGGTGGCTGGACGTGGGCTGCGGCACCGGAGCGCTGACCGCGGCGGTGGCGGCCCGGTGCCGGCCGCGCGCCGTGGTGGGACTGGACCGGTCCCCCGGATTCCTGCGCGCGGCCCGGGCCGCCGCGCCCGCGCCGGCCCGCTTCGCCGTGGCCGACGCGTCGGCGCTGCCGTTCCGCGACGCGGCGTTCGACGCGGTCGTCAGCGGGCTGGCCCTCAACTTCCTGGAACCGCCCGGGGCGGCGGCCGCCGAGGCCGCCCGGGTGGTCCGGCCGGGCGGGCTGGTCGCGGCGTACGTGTGGGACTACGCCGAGGGCATGGCCCTCCTGCGCCGCTTCTGGGACGCCGCGGCCTCGGTCGACCCGGCGGCCTCCGCGCTGGACGAGGGCCGGAGGTTCCCGCTGTGCCGCCCGGGTCCGCTGCGCGCGCTCTGGACCGGGGCGGGGCTGGTCGAGGTGACGGTCGCCCCGATCGAGGTGCCGACCGTCTTCCAGGGTTTCGCGGACCTGTGGGAGCCCTTCCTGTCCGGCCAGGGACCGGCCCCCGGCTACGTCGCGACCCTCGCGCCCGCCGCCCGGGACCGGCTGCGCACCCGGCTCGCCGCGACCCTCCCCACCGGCCCGGACGGCTCGGTCTCCCTCGCCGCCCGCGCCTGGGCGGTCCGGGGCCGGCGACCGTGAGGCGCATGGGTCCCGGCCATCGGAGGAGAGCGCCCCGGGTCACATGCGGCGGTGTCACGTTCCGAGCCGGCCGCTCGTCCCATGGGCACGAACGAGACGAAGAACGTACTGCTGGCCGATCGTCCGCGACACCCCGACGGGCTTCGGCACCCACCTCCGGACGACCGCCGAGGCCTTCGGATCCCCGAAGCCGACGAGCGTCCCCGCCCGGCTGGTGCGGCCCGCCTCGTACGCGTACCGGATGGTCAGGACGAACACGCAGGTGTCCAGCGCCAAGGCGAAGGCCGGGCCGGGGCTCCGAGCCGTCAGGGCTGCGCCGAAGCACTGCGCGTGCTCGCCGCGAGGTGACCGCTCTTGATCGATCGGCACGCCGATGCCACGGTGGCGATCATGACCGATCATTTCGAGGAGCACCGGCGCGTGCTGTTCGCCGCCGCGTACCGCATGCTGGGCAGCGTCGCCGACGCCGAGGACATCGTGCAGGACGCCTGGCTCGCCTGGAACCGCACCGACCGGACGGCCGTCGAGCACCCCAGGGCCTACCTGGTGCGCACCGTCACCAACCTGAGCCTGAACCGTTTGAGGTCCGCCCAGGCCGTCCGGGAGGCGTACGTCGGGCCCTGGCTCCCCGAACCCCTCCTCACCTCGCCCGACATCGCCGAGGAAGCCGAACTGACCGACACCGTCTCCATGGCGGTCCTGGTCGTACTGGAGACCCTGACCCCGACCGAGCGCGCGGTGTTCATGCTCCGCGAGGTGTTCGGGTACCCCTACGCGGAGATCGCGGAGGTCGTCGGCAAGTCCGAGGCCAACGTCCGCCAGTGCGCGCACCGGGCCCGTGAACACGTCCAGGCCCGGCGCCCCCGCTTCACCGCCGGCGCGGCCGAACAGCGGGAGATCGCCGAGAAGTTCCGCGCGGCCTGCTCCGGCGGAAACCTGGGCGAAGTGCTCGAACTCCTCGCCCCCGACGTCGTCACCTGGTCGGACGGAGGCGGTGTCGTCACCGCCGCCCGCCGCCCGCTGTACGGCGCCGAACGCGTCGCCCGCTGGTGGCTCGGCGTCCTGGCCAAACCGCGGACCGGCGAGGGGGAGATGCGCGTCGCCGAGATCAACGGCGAGCCCGGCCTCCTGCTCGTGCTCGACGGCGTTCACATCGGCGCGATGACCTTCGAGGCCGTCGACGGCCGGATCACCGCGCTGCGCATCACCGTCAACCCGGAGAAGTTGCGCGGCATCCAGGCCCACCCCTGAACGGGGGCGGCGCCCCGCGGGGCGCCGCGCCGGGTGGCCCCGGGGTTACCGGGCGCCGAAGTTCTGCGTCCACCAGGGGCCGCCGGCGCCCTGGTGGACGCCCACGCCGAGGTCCTTGAAGGAGCAGTTGAGGATGTTCGCGCGGTGGCCCGGGCTCTTCATCCACGAGTCCATGACCGATTGCGCGGTCTGCTGGCCCTTGGCGATGTTCTCGCCGTAGGTCGACCAGCGGTATCCGGCCGCGGTGGTCCGCTGCCCCGGGTCCGAGCCGTCGGGGTTGGTGTGTGAGAAGAAGTCCCGCGCCGCCATGTCGTCGGAGTGCCCCTGAGCGGCAGCGCGCAGCTGCGCGTCCTCCTTGAGGGGGCCGCAGCCGGCGGCCGCCCGCTCGGTGTTGACCAGGGCCAGGACCTGGCCGGCGATCCCCGGCGGGGCGGGCGCCGGCTTGGGCGCCGAAGGCCGCGGGCTGGGCGAGGTGCTGCGGCTCTGCGTCGGACTCGGGCTCGCGGACGGGCTCGGCGAGGCGGAGGCCGACGCGGAGGGCGAGGGGGACGCGGAGGGCGACGGCGAGGCCGACTCCGACGGGAGCGCGGACTCGGTCGCCGACAGCGCGGCCAGCGGGGCGGCGGGCGTGGTGCCGCCGTCCGTCGGCTCACCGGAACCCGGGAGTCCGCCGAGGTACACGAGGCCGCCGCCCGCGACACAGGCGGCCAGCACCGCGCCGCCGACCACCCGGCGGCGACCGCTGCGCCGCCGCTTGCGCAGCTCGCCCCGGCCACCGCCCGCACTGTCGACCGGAGTGAGCTGGGTCGCCGTGTCGGCGAAGCCGTCCTCGGCTCCGTCGGCGAAGGCCGCGGCTACGGGGGCGAAGCCTGCCGCCCCGGCCGTCCGCACCCCTGCCAGCAGGGCCGCCGACACCGGTACGAGGGCCAGACCGGCCAGCAGCCCCTCCGCCGGAACCAGTCCGCTCCACAGCCCGGAGCACCGTACGCATTCCCGCGCGTGCCGGGCTATTCGCTTGCGCCACAGCGCCGAGGGCCGGCCGTCCCAGCCCGCCATCACGGCCCGCAGTTCCTCGCACGGCGGATTGGCCTCCAGCGCACGCTCCACCACCCGGGCCGACTCCAGCTGCGCCTTCATCCGCTGGACCCGGACCGCCGTGTGCTGCGGGGACAGCTCCAGCGCGGAGGCCACCTCCGCCCGCGTCAGCTCCCCGGCGCACTCCAGCCACCACAGCGACAGCAGCGCCCGGTCCTCGGGCTCCAGCCAGCGCGTGGCCCGGGCCGTCTCGCGCCGCTGGCCCGCCAGGTTGAGGCGTACGACGGTCAGGTCGACGAAGTCGGCCCCCGGGTCGGCGACGTCGTAGGCCGCCTCCAGCGTGCTCTCGCCGAAGCCGCTCTGCCGGGCCTGCCAGTGCGCCCGCACCCGGTTCATCGCGATCGCCACCAGCCAGGACCGGAAGCTCTCGTCGGCGCGCAGGCCGCCCAGCCCGTCGAGCGCCCGCAGCATCGTGTCCTGCACCACGTCGTCCACGTCGCAGGAGCCGTTCAGCGCCCGACCGACGATGTTGTAGACGAGCGGGAGATGGGCGCTGACGAGCTCGTCCTGCGCGCGGGGGTCGCCCGCGCGGGCCGCTGCCACCAGCGCTGCCGTGTGCTGAGTACTCATGTGATGTTCCCTGTCCGTACCGGCGGTCGATGATGCCCGATACCTGGGAGACCGTCGACTGGGGCCTCGATAACACTTATCCCGAAAGTTTTTCGGAAAGTAGTTTCCCCGGCCTCCGGAGCGGGCCGTGTGGGCGAAGGGACGCGGAACCACATGGAAGCACGGCCGGGGGTGGAGGCCGCAGCCGGGGGCCGGAGCAGGGCGTGACCGAGCGCCGCCCCCGGCCCGTTCGGGCAAGGGCGGCGCTCGGCCTCGCGGTTCGAGCCGGGCGGTCGGCCACCGCGACGGCGTGGTCGGCCCACCGCCGCCCACGGACCGGGTCGGCAGGCATCAGCGGCCGTTCCGGTCCCCCATCGCACCAGTGATCCCTAGCGTGGCCCCATGACGAGAGATCAGGACATGGGGCGGCGAGCAGCCGTGGTGCTCTGTGTGACTGCGGCGCTGATGGGGCCGGGAAGCCTGGCCGGCGCAGCCGCCGGGACGCCGGCAGCCGGGCCGTCCCCGCGGCCCGATGCCCTCGTTGTCGGACAACGTGTCCGTGATCAGCACCCGCCGCCGTGGGAGACGGCCCCAACGGCCTCGCTGTCAGCCCGGGCGGCTCCCTGGTCTACGTCAGAACCTTCGACGCGGGACACCCTCTCGGTCATCGACACCCCGACAGCCCGCGCAACGGACACAGGGGCCGTGGGCGACGGTCCGACCGGCGTGGCAGCGGCACCAGGAAAGCGGGCCTGACCCGGGGTCCGAGCTCTAGTCGGGGGCCACCTTGCAGGCGCTCACCGCGGTCCCGTTGGTCACACTGCTCGCGGTCAGGCCGGTCACACACTTCTCGTGGTTGCCGGACTGGGCGTCGTAGCACGCCGTCCGGATGGCGGCCGAGGCTTCACCGCCCTGCAACTCGCGTTCGACCTGGTTGATGCAGGCCGTGACATCCGCGTGGGCGGCGGGGGCCACGAGGGCCGCTCCACCGAGGGCGAGGGTCAGACCGGTGAGGACACCTGCGATACGGGTAGACGTGCGCATGTGATGCACCTGCTCTCCGGGATCGTCGCGCGGCCCGGGACCTGTGTGCCGGATCCGCGCGGGAACGGCGTCGAGCGCACGCGGGCTGTGTACGGCCGCGGTGCCCGGGCCCCGCACCGGACCGGCTCGGCCAAGCCTCCCCTTCCACCTTCGACGCTAGAGCAGCCCCCCGCCGCACGCACCCGCTGGCGTCTGCGCAGGACCGTGAGGCCGAGCGCGCTGCCCCCGGTTCGGGGAATCGCACTGCCCCCGGCCCCCGGTTCAGGGAGCCGCCCGGCGCAGGGACAGGGCGAAGGCGCAACTGGTGACGGTGAGGACGGCGATCGGCGGAAGGGGAAGGTAGAAGGCGGATATGGCCAGGCCGACGAGAGAGGCGGCGAGGAGTGTCCACCCGAAGGCGGTGCGCCGCTCGACGAGGGCCGGGGAGTGCCGGGCGGCGAACAGGGCCAGGAGGGCGCAGGAGATGACGAACAGGGCCATGACGGAACTCATGCCGTTGACGACGTCGAGGGTGCTGCGCTCCAGGCCCAGCAGGGTCATGCTCGTTGCCCGCATGGCTGCGGAGGAGGCTTCTTGCTGCGGGGTCGGATCGCCCCAGGCCGCGGCGCCGGCAAGGGCGAGGTGGGCCGTACCCAGCAGCGCGAAGCCGCCGATCCCCACCTTGAAGGGCCGCAGCGCCCCGGACTTGCGCCGGAGAACAGAGAGGGTGGGTGCGCTCATGGTGACTCCTGAGGCTGGATCAGATCGACCTCTACATCTGTAGAGGTCCAAGCTGGATGGAACTCTACACCTGTAGAGGTTCCGTGGTGCGTGAGACCGCCCGGCCGAAACGACGCGGCCTTCCACGCCAACGGGGGAGGCACGGGCAGACCGGCCTCGTGAGCCCTGCAGGGATAACCTCGTCCCCTGTTCGCCGGGGATGAGGGCGGATTCCCGGGAGGGTGCGCGAGGCCGCAACCGCGTCGCAGGGCGGGGAGGCCCGGCCGAAGTGTTCTCGCGCCCGACGGCCGGGGCCTGCCCGCCCGGGCCCGGTCAGCCCAGGAGGTCCGGCGCCCGCAGCAAGGCGGACGGGATGCCCCAGGCGTCGACGAGGTCGACCGCGAGGGGACGCACCTTGCGGCAGAGGCCGTTCACCTCGCGGCTGATCGCCTTGGAACGCTGGACGGTCAGCCGCCCGTGCTCCATGAACCAGGCCCGGTCCGCCTCGATCGTCGACAGGGCGAACAGGTCGCAGAGGAGGGCGAGCGCCGCCTTCTCGCCCCCTTCGGGCATCGCGCGCACCTTGTCCACGAACGCCTCCGTCACCAGCCGCTCGACGTGCGCTCGCGCGAGGGCGATCACGTGGTCCTGCACCTGCGAGAAGACGGTGCCGGGATCGCGCTTCTGGTCGATCCCGCGCTTGATCCGCCGGGCCAGGCCGGCGAGCATGTGCTCCTCACGGAAGCGGACCATGGCGAGCTGATACTCCGAGTCGAGCAGCCCGGCTTCACGGTCCCACTCGTCGCCGCCGGGCAGCAGGTCGCGTACCCGTTCGAGCAGTTTGTGGGCCGACGTCCGCTCGATGACCGTCTCGACGGCGAGGTTGGTGACGTAGCGGACCATGCCCAGCTGGTCGAGGTCCTCGAACTCGCTCGCGTGATCGGTGAGCAGCCCCTTGGCCACGAGCTGCAGCAGGACGTGGTTGTCGCCTTCGAAGGTGGTGAAGACGTCGCTGTCGCTCTTCAGGGCGGCGAACCGGTTGACGGCCAGGTAGCCGGCGCCACCGCACGCCTCGCGGCACTCCTGGACGACCCGGGTGGCGTGCCAGGTGCCGAGCGCCTTGAGGCCCGCGGCCCGTGATTCGAGCCGGCGCCGCGCCCGCGCGTCGTCCTCGATGCCGGAGAAGACCTCGTGCAGCTGCGTGCGCACGACGTCCTGCGCGAAGTGCAAGGCGTACGTCCGGGCGATGAGCGGCAGCAGACGGCGCTGATGCAGTCCGTAGTCGAGGAGCACCTGCTCCCCGGTGTCCGGGGCCGCCTCGAACTGCCTGCGCCGCACGGCGTACTTCGTGGCGATCGACAGGGCGACCTTGGCGACGTTGATCCCGGCGCCGGAGACGCTGACCCGGCCCTGGACCAGGGTGCCGAGCATGGTGAAGAAGCGCCGGTTGGGGTTGTCGATCGCGCTCTCGTAGACGCCCTCGGGGGTGACGTCGGCGAACCTGTTGAGCAGTGCCTCGCGCGGTACCCGAACGCCGTCGAACCAGATGCGGCCGTTGTCCACACCGTTGAGCCCCATCTTGCGGCCGTCGTCCTCGATCCGGACGCCGGGCGCCGTCGCGCCGCGGACCCGGAGCGGGACGACGAAGGCGTGCACGCCCCGGGACCGGCCGTCCACCTCCAGCTGGGCGAAGACGACGGCCAGCTCGGCATGGCGGGCCGCGTTGCCGATGTAGTCCTTGCGCGCGTGGTCGTCGGGGGTGGTGATGACGAACTCCCGGCTCGCGGTGTCGTACTTCGCGACGGTGCCGAGCGCCTGGACGTTGGAGCCGTGCCCGGTCTCGGTCATCGCGAAACACCCCATGAGCTCCCCGGTGATCAGGCGCGGGAGGTAGGCGTCGTGGTGGTGCGCGGTGCCCAGGTGCAGGATCGCGCCGCCGAAGAGTCCGAATTGCACGCCGACCTTCACCAGGACCGACAGATCGCCGAAGGCCAGCGTCTCGAATGCGGCGATCGAGGCCCCGACGTCACCGCCCCCGCCGTACTCGGCGGGAAAGCCCATGCCGGTCTGGCCCGTCGAGGCCATCTTGACGACGATCTCGAGCACCCGCTCGCGAAAGGCGTCGATGCCGAGCTCCTCGGCCTCTTCGAGGACGGAGGCGTACGTCGCCAGGTTGGTACGGACGAGGCCGCGGATCCCGGCGTACTCGCCGTCGAGCACCTCGCCCAGCGAAGAGACGTCGATCTCGGGCTGCACGTAACCGGTCGCGGGGGTGGAAGCGTTCTCGGGGGCCATGCCGGTCCGTTACCCGGCCGCGGGACGATCAACCTGGCGCGAACGAGTGGAGGTTCTGCCGGCGCGTCGTCCCACGACCGTCGTACGGTCTGCCCGGACCGGAGGTCCGGGCAGACCGCCACCCTCCGGCAGCCGGCTCCGGTTCAGCAGCCGCCGCAGTTGTAGAACGTCACGTCCCAGTGGTTGCCCTCGTCGGCGTAGATGTTTCCGGCGCCGGACTTCCACTGGGGGGCGCCGTCACCGCGCACCCCGATGTAAGTGAACGTGCTCTTGATGTAGTTCCCGACGCACGTGTACTTGCTGAAGTCGAGCTTGTAGCCGTTCCAGTGGGAGTAGGTGCCGCCGGCGTGCCCGGTTTCGGTGCCGCCGGTGATGTTCAGGGTGCATCCGCTGGCGCTCTTGAGGGTCTGGGCGCCCTTCGCCGTGGCGAGGTTGAGCTGTTCGAAGGACGTACAGGTCGGATTGTTGCGGTCCGAGCAGCCGCCGGACGAGGACCAGGTGATCCCTGAGGCGCGGAACATCGAGGTCGCGGTGGCGTGGCTGATCTTGGTGGCCGCGTGAGCCTCGCCGGCGCCGCCGAGGACGCCGACCCCGGGGGCGAAGAGCGCGCCGAGGAGGAGGGCGAGGGCGGTGAGGACGGGGCGGAGCGTGTTGCCGCGTATGCGGGTCGTGCCGGTGGGTGCCTTGGGGTCCTTCATGAGCGTTCCTCCTGGGGATGGGGG
>NZ_JARAYQ010000142.1:0-21749 GCF_033794505.1 Streptomyces sp. MB09-01
CGTACGGGGTCTCCGGCGGGCAGCCGGTGCGCCAGCCAGGCCGCGGTGGCCACGGTCCCGGTCAGGACGCTCGCGGTGAAGGGGTGGGTGGCCGGATCGCGGGGCTCCACGTGGTCGCCCTTCACCGTCCAGGCCACGTCGACGGAGAGCTCGCTCGAGGCAGCCGGGTCGAGCAGGGCGCCGAGGGCCCGCTGCGCGGCCCAGCCGCGGCCGACGGCGCGGGCCGTCTCGGTGGCCAGCCAGTCGGGTACGCGGGTGCGGCGGCCCACGCGCCGGTTCCACACCTCCGCGGCGGCGGCCACGTCGGGTCCCTCGCTCCACAGCTTCGCCGGATCGGCGGGCAGCAGGGCGGCGACCAGGGCGCGGCGCACCTCGGCGTCGAGGTTCTTGAGCTCGTCGCGGGCGAGGGCGGCGTCGGTGGCCTTGACCCCGAGGGCGGTGCGCAGCTCCGCGGGCAGGAAGTTGCGCTCGTAGGTGTCGGTGTGCGGCAGTCCGGCGATCACCAGGCGGGCGAGGGCGCCGGAGACTCCGGTGAGCCGGGAGAACTCCTCCGCGGCTTCCGGGCTGAAGGGGGCCGGGCCGTGTTCGGCGGCGGCGCCGAGGAAGGCTGCGAGCCAGCCGACGCCCCGTTCGCGGTCGCCGAGCGGGGTCTCGCCGCGCACGGTGTAGGGGCCGGGGACGGTGAAGCGGCCGGTGGGGTCGTGCAGCAGGGCGCCGAACTCGTGGCCGTAGGGCACGGATTCGCTGTGCTCGGTCAGGGCCAGGACCGCTCCGCCGCCCAGCGGCAGCATGCCGCGGTGGTGGAGATTGCGTGACAGGCCGTCGGGGCCGGTCAGGTGGGCGCGGTCGAGGTGGAGCACGACCCGGCGCCAGCGGTCGGCGGAGCCCTCCGCGGAGGCCAGGCCGAGGGCGTCGACCGCGCCGAGCAGGGTGACCAGGGCGGCCCGCTGTTCGTCGGTGGCCGACACGGTGGTGGCGCGGTAGGCGACGGCGGCGGGCTCGTCGAGCAACGGCGTCCACGCGAAGGTGGAGTGCGGCAGCGCGGGCGCGTCGAAGTGGAGCCTGCCGGGCACTTCGGTGTCGTCGGTCCGCGCGCAGGCGGCACGGAGTTCGCTCAGGAAGTGGTGGGCGCCGTCCTCGTCGCCGCCCCAGCGGTAGTACCCGGGGCCGATGAGCCCGCTCAGCGCGTCGCCGAGCAGCCGGTCGCAGGGTCCGTGTTCGCGCTCCTCGGCGGGGGCGTCGTCCGGGTGGAGCCGGGCGGCGACCGCGTCCAGGGCCTTCTGCTGGGTGAGGGTGAAGCGCAGCACCTCGACGATGCCGCCGATCAGCTTCGGGGCGGTGACCTGGGGCAGGGCCGCGCTCACGAGGCCCGGCAGGTCGGTGACCTTCTCGGCTGCGGCGGCGGCCTTGAGCAGCGCGGCGACGGTCTCGCGGTCGGCGGCGCGCAGCGCGGCCGAGCCTTCGACGTCGCGGGGGCGCAGGGCGTACCAGTGGGACAGCGGCGGGAGGTCCACGCTGCCCGTTCCGAAGGCGGCGCGGCGGTGGTGGTCGCCGCGCGAGCGGGCGGTGACCACGCCGTCGGGGTCGCTGATGCTGAGCTCCTGCCAGTGCTGTGACAGGGCGCGCGGCCGGTCGTCTCCGGGGAAGGTGAGCGCCGCGACGGGCATGTCGCGGCCCTCGGGCACGGTGACGGTGCGGCCGCCGGTGTCGGTCCCCTCCCAGCCGTGGCCGGCGAGGCGGACGGTGCGCCAGCCGAGCAGGCCGCCGGCGGGGGCGCCGAGCACGGAGCCGGCGACGGTGGGCGTGGGCCGCAGCCAGTTGGAGTGCCCGCTGCGGCGGGCGTTCTCCGGGTGCGCGCGCAGGGCGTCGGCGAAGAACCCGGGCAGGGAGGTCCGGCCGTACGCCGCGCCCGCGGGGTCGTACTCGCGCCAGCCGGCCTCGTTCTTCTCGTCTCGCCGCTGCCACACCCAGTACGAGGTGCCGTCGGACAACAGGGACCGCTCGTCGGGCAGCTTCGTGTCGCCGCGGTGCAGGACGCCGCCGCCGGTGGCGCGGCCGCCGCCGGGGAGCGGCAGGGAGATGTGCTCGCTGCGCAGCGACCAGTGGTTGCGGTCGGTTTCCAGGGTGAAGACGGTCTGGGGTGCGGAGTGCCAGTAGCCCTCCGTCCGGTTGGTGCTCCAGGAGGACCAGAAGACCAGCAGGTCGCCGTCGACGTAGTGGAATCCGTGCCGGTACTCGGACCCGGTGGGGACGCGCAGGTCGTGGGTGAGGACGGTGGAGTCGGCGTCGATGACGCGGACCTCGGCCTGGTTGGCGACGATGAGGTACGGCCAGGCTTCCATCACCGTCAGGCCGTGGCGGCTCTGGCCGGGGCTCAGTTCGGCGAGGGCGCTCTCCCAGGAGGGCCAGGCGAGTTCTTCGAAGAGGCCGCCGCGCAGGGTGCGGGCGAGGGTTTCGGCGAGGTCGGCCGCGGCCGCGGCGGCCACTTCCTCGGGGGCGAGTTCGAGGGCTTCGGTGGGCAGCCAGGTCAGGCGCTGGATGGCGTCCGGTACTCCGGGCAGGCCGGCGGCGGTGGAGGCGCGGGCGACTTCGCGCATCCACTCGGTCAGCAGGGGGCGGCCGCCGGGCGCTTCGGCGACGCGCCGGATGACCTGGACGTCTTCGCCGTTGCCGCCGAGGGCGTTCAGCGCCCGGCGGAAGGCGGGGTGGAACCGCTGGTCCGCGGCGAGGGCGAGCAGGTCGCGGCGCTGCTCGGAGTGGGCCCAGCCGGTCAGGTTCAGCTGGTCGTGCCGGTGCCGCTTGTTCTCGGGGTCCGGATCGGGGTCGGCGACCGGGATCTCCAGGGCGAGCAGCAGGTCGAGGAGGTCGGCGTCCTCGACTCCGATGTGCAGGCCTGCTTCCCGGCCGGGCCGGGCGAGTTCGGTGCGCAGCTGCTCCGCGCAGCGCTCGACCAGGTCGAGGAGGACGTCGAGGGCGGGGCGCACGCCCCAGCCGGCGTGACGGGCGGCGTGGAAGCGCTCCAGCCAGCCGGCGGCGCCGTCGGCGCACCGCTGCTCGGCGGGCAGGTTCTCGCCGGCCAGTCCGGCGGTCGCGCCGGACTCCTCGAGGATCTCCAGCCACAGGGTGGTGAGCTCGTCACCGCCGCCGGGCGGGGTCAGTCCGAGGAGCGTGCCGCGTACGGCGGGAACGCGCTGGGCGAGCGCGACGAGGGCTGCGCGGTGGGCCTTCCACCAGCCGTGCGCGGCGCGCAGGGTGGCGGGCAGGGGCAGCAGTTCGGCGAGGTAGTCCTGTTCGGCCTCGGTTCCGGTCAGACCCGCGGCGCGGGCGAGGCGGCGCAGTTCGACGGCGGCCTGGGCGGAGGGCGGCAGCCCGCCGGCGGTGCGGCGTACGCACAGGCGGCGGAAGCGCTCGTGGGCCTCGGCGGGGGTGACGCGGCCGGCCAGGGCCTTGGCGTAGCCGGTGAGGACCTTCACCGGCAGGGCGCCGGCCAGGGCGAATTCGAGGAAGACGGAGTCGAGGCGGTCCTCGTCGATGGCGAGGCCGTGCTGGGCCTCGGCGGTGCGGGCCCGGCCGAACAGCTGGGCGGCGTAGGTGGTGTTCTCGACGGCGAGGAAGATGCGGGCCGCCTGCTCGTGGAAGACGGGCAGGAAGTGCGGGACGGACGCGGCGAGGCGGTCGGCCAGTTCCTGACAGGCGTCGAGGGCGGCCTTCGGCTTGGTCTTGGCCTGACGGGCGACCCGGTCCAGTTCGGGGACGACGGCGAGGGCGTGGTGGCCGTCCTCGGGGTGGTGCACGAGGACCCACTCGGGGAAGCCGAGTGCCTGGCGCCGGCTCAGGCCGACGACGGGGGGCTCGCCCTCGTCGCGCACGAGCCCCAGGAAGCCGGCGGCGAGGTCCTCGGCCGGGCCCAGTTCGGCGGGCGCGAGCCGGACGACGACGCGGTCGTCGCCGAGTGCGGGGTGACGGTAGGAGCGGGCGGTCAGGTCGACGGCGGTGGGGCCGGCGCCCTCGGTGTCCTGCGGCAGTACGGCGCCGGCCTTGAGCAGCAGTTCGGCCGTGTTCATCGCGGTGTCCTTCTGGTCGGTGCTCATGCGTTCCCGCCCTCCTCGATCTTGCGCCCGGCGTACAGCGCCGCGGCCATCCGCATGCCCTCGGACCAGGCCACCGGTCCGACGGCGGCCAGGGGTACCGTCCGGCCGTTCTCGTCGTGCCAGCTCAGGGCCCCGGTGGTGGTCTCGTCCTCGTAATAGGGTTCGCCGATCCAGACCGCCGCCTCCGCGCCGGCCCCCGAGTCGCGGACCTTGCAGGTGGCGTAGCCGCCGGAGACGCGGTAGCCGAGGCCGGTGGCCCGTGCGGCGAGGCTGAAGCGGGTGGGGAAGACCCCGCCCGCGTAGTCGCGGACCTCGGTGGCGGTGGCGGCGAGCCCGTCCGGCTTCTGCCACGTGGCGCGGTGGATCTGCTCGATCCGCTGGACGATGCCCAGCTCCGCCGCGAAGTCCCGTACGTCGTCCAGGTCGGGCAGCAGCACCGGGTGGGGCAGGGTCACCGTGCGTGGGGAGAGCCGTACGGTCTCGCCGTCGAGGTTGACCACCTTCAGTTCACCGGAGGCGGTGGCGTCCCGCAGGAAGCCCACCTCGTCCGGGTCGTCGCCGACGACTGCCATGTCGCGCAGGGCGTGCTGCCAGGCCTCGTCCGGCCAGACCCGGGCGAGCAGTCCGGTCGGCACGGGCAGCGAGGACACCATCCAGCCGTCGACCTGTGCGACGCATGCGGCCTCGTGCCGGTCGAGCCATTCGGCGAGCCGGCGCAGCCGGTCCACCTCGGGATGGTCCTTCAGCGCCTTCGGCAGCGTCTTCAACTGCCGTCCCGCACTCCGGCCGGTGGTGGACCTCGCCGCCACCCGTCCTTCCACCAGGGCGATCTCGTACCCCTCGCCCGCCGCCAGCCATGCCATCAGCCCGTGCCCCTCCGCCTGTCACCTACGGTTCCGCGCAGCCCTGACAGGGGGGAACGGACCCCCCCTGAGCTGCGGTATTCCGGGAGACTAGCGAGCCCCACTGACAATGCCCGCCGGAGGGTCCGTGGCCGGTTTTATGTCCGGTTCTGGGTAGTCTTCCGGGGACAGTTGCGCAGTGGAGCCGACTCGGGGTGGGGTTATGGGACGTCAGATAGGTGTGCCCGGTGTGGTCCTGGCGGCCGTACTGCTGGCGGCCGCGGCCGGCTGCTCCGGTCCGGACGCGCCGGGTGGCGGGGACGCGAAGCCGTCCGCGACGCGGACCGCACAGCCCCCGGACTCGAAGCCGGATGCCAAGCCGGCCGGCGGGGACGTGCTGCCGGGAATGGTCGGCACCGCCGTGGCCCGGACCCAGTTGGCGGCGCTGAAGGTGGCGCCGGTGGGCACGATGGCCGGCTACAGCCGGGACAAGTTCACGCACTGGGCCCAGCAGGGCAGCAAGTGCGACACCCGCGAGGTGATCCTGGAGCGCGACGGCTCCGGCGTCGCCCGGGACGCGGAGTGCCGGGCGGTGTCCGGCACCTGGAAGAGCCTGTACGACGGGGTGGTCGTCACCGACGCCGCGAAGATGGACATCGACCACATGGTTCCGCTCGCCGAGGGGTGGCGCTCCGGTGCGGCCGGCTGGGACGCCGCCAAGCGCAAGGCCTTCGCCAACGACCTGACCCACCCTCAGCTGGTCGCCGTGACGGCGGCCTCGAACCGTTCCAAGGGTGACCAGAGCCCGGACCTGTGGCAGCCGCCGGACAAGTCGAGCTGGTGCCGGTACGGGCGGGCCTGGACCACCGTGAAGTCCACGTACGGGCTGACCGTCACCGAACCGGAGAAGAAGATGCTCACCACGATGCTCGACAGTTGCCCCTCATGACCGGAGCGCACCACCGGCAGTGGCAGGACCGGGTGACGGCCGGGCCGGGCGGCGCCATGACCGACGAGGTGGGCGTCATCACCGGCCCGCTCACCCTGTGCACCACCGCCGTGGCCGGGGACCTGGTCCGCTTCGACGTCCAGTACGAGGGCGCCGACGAGTGGTACACGCTCAGCGGCAGCCCGCTCCCCCACCACGGCGATCCGGCCGCCCTGCACGCCGCCGCGCTCGCCGCGGTCCGCCAGGGGGGCGCGGCCCGGGCCCCCGGTACCGCGCCCGCCTGACCGGGGCTCAGAGGACGGCGACGCCGAGCGGCCTGGCGCCAGCCGGGAGGCGGCGGGCGGCGCCCGTCTCCAGGTCGACGACCGTGATGCCGTTCCAGTGGCCGTCCCGGGTGTATCCGCCCGTGACGTACGCGGTCCGGCCGTCCCGGGACACGGCCACGTCCTCGTGCGGGCCCTCCAGCGGGTACACCCGCTCGCTGCCGTCCGGGGAACGGACCGTCAGTGACGGGCCCTTGCCCGTGCCAGGCTCCACCGCTCCCGTGCCGACCACCAGGAGGCGGCCGTCCGCGGTGACGGTGGCGCCGTGCTGGTGGGTGTCGGCGGTCATCGGCTCGACGGTGGTCCGGCCGGTCCGCGGGTCGACGACCGCGAGCCGCTCGCCCTCGAAGGGGAGCAGCAGTTTCCCGTCGGCCGGGCGGACGGCCGTGTAGTGCGGCTTCAGCCAGGAGCCGAGCCCGCCTTCGGTGCCGTACGCGGCGACTTCGATCCGCCGGGGCCGCAACGAGGCGTCCACGACGGTGACGTCGAAGGAGTCGTGGCCGGTGACGTACACCTCGGCGCCGTCGGCCGACACGTCCACGTCGAAGGGGCGCCGGCCCACCGGTACGACGGCGGTGACCCGGCGCGTGGCCGTGTCCACGACTTCCAGGACGCCGGTGGTGCCGGGGACGTTGACCCCGACGTACGCGTGCGCGCCGTCGGGCGACAGCGCGATGCCCATGCCGCCGCCGCGGTACTCGCCGTCGGTGGCCGGGCCGGCGTCGGTGCGGTACGGGATGCGGGCCACCCGGGCGCGGGTGCGGGTGTCGACGACGGCGAGGCCCTCGGCCGTGGCCGCCCACGCGAGGCCGTCGGCGCCGACGGCCAGTCCGTACGGGGCCCTGCCCACGGCAACGGAGGCGACCGCTCCGCGCTCGGGGTCCACGAAGGTGACGGTGCCGGACCCGAAGTCGACGGTCAGGAGCAGCCCTTGCGGGGTCGGTGCGTTGGCCGGCAGCGGGGAGGCTGCGGACGGCGCCGGGCTCGGCGTCTCGGAGGAGGCGGAGGAGTCGGAGAAAGGGGAAGAGGCGGAGGCTGCCGAGGTCCCGGCCTGTGTGCAGGCGCCGAGCAGCAGGGTCGCGGCGAGCGCCGCGAGGGCGGTAGGGGTGCCCCGTGCGCAGCGGTTCACCGGCCGGTCCCCGGCTCGTCCCCGGCCGCCCCGCCGGCTCCGGCCGCCCCGGCCGCGCGCAGGATCCGCGCCATGCCCCCGAAGCCCCGGCGCACGGCGTGCTCGTACGGGGTCACCCCGTCCTGGTCGGCCAGTTCGGGATCGGCTCCGGAGGCGAGCAGCGCGGCGACGACCTCCTCGTGGCGGGGGCCGCCGTCGCCGAGGATCACCGCTTCCAGCAGGGCGGTCCAGCCGAGCCGGTTGACGTGGTCGACGTCGATGTCCGTCTCGTCGAGCACCGCGCGCACGTACGCGGTGTGCCCGCGCTCGGCGGCCGGGATGAGGGAGATCCCGCCGAAGCGGTTGAGCTGCTTCAGGTCGGGCCCGGCGGGCAGCAGCAGGCGCATCATCCGGACGCTGCCGGTGACGCCGGTGACCAGCCAGGGGCTGTCCTCCCGGGAGTCCGGGGCGTTCGGGTCGGCTCCGGCGGCGAGCAGCACCGCGGCCGCGGGCACGTGGTCGCCGAGCGCGGCGAGCAGCAGCGGTGTGCGCAGCTGTTCGTCGCGGGCTTCCACGGCGGCGCCCGCGGCGAGCGCGGCGCTCACCGCCGCCGCGTCACCGGCGCGGGCGCCGTCGAGGAGCAGTCGGTCGTGCGCGTTCATGGTGTCCCTCTCGGCTCCGGGCGGGGAAGGCCGCGTACGCCCTCCCGCTCCCCCGGTCCATGCTCGCCGCGCCGCAGCCCTCGGCCGGTCCGCCCGGTGGACGGAGCCCGGGAGCGGTCCGGCCGACCCCGCGGTCGGCCGATCGGCTCATGCGGGACGGCCGGATCAGGCCTCGTACTCCGTGAGGTCGATGCCGTGGACCCGCACGGAGGTCCCGTAGCGGGGGTCCGTGGTGTCGCGTTCCATGACCATGCCCAGCTTGCGGATCACGTTCTCGGAATCGGCGTTGCTCATCCGGTTGATCGCGACGACCCGGTCCAGGCCGCGGTCCTGGAGAGCGAACTCCAAGGTGGCGTGGGCGGCCTCGGAGGCATAGCCCTGGCCCCAGTACTGGCGGCCGAGCCGCCAGCTGATCTGCACGTCCGCCCGGGCGTCCGGCAGGTTCTCGAGCACCGAGAGACCGACGGCACCGATGAGCTCGCCGGAGCCGAGGAGCTCGACGGCGAAGAGCCCGAAGCCCTCGTCGTCCCACTCCTCCTCCCAGCGCTCGATCTCCTCGGCCGTCTCGTCCAGGCCGAGGGTGGAACCGTCACCGATCCAGCGCATCACCTCCGGGTCGGCGTTGATCTCCGACAGGGGGACGAGGTCGTCGTCGGTCCAGCGGCGGAGGAGGAGGCGGGGGGTACGGATCTCGGTCATGCCCCACATCCTGCCGAAAATCCGCCGACCAGCGGTAATCGGCCGTTGCGGCAGTGTTTCGAGTGCGTGGCCATCCCCGTGGGAAGGTTCTCGCGGCTCGCCCCGGGCCTCTACGGTCCGTCGGGAACCGCGACCAAGGAGTGCACTGCCATGCCGCTCGATCTGTCGGACGAGAGCCACTACGACCGCACGCGCCTGCGGCAGTGGGCACGCGGCCGCGCCCGCTCCGCCGGGGTGGACCGCCGCGACCTGATGAAGCTGTTCGCGGTGGGTGCCGCGGCCGGCTCGCTGGGCATGGCCACGGGCGCACCGGCCGCGGCCGCGGTCCCGCCCGGCCCGCCCGTCGCGGCCGCGGGCCCCGTCACCGTGAAACCGCTGCCGCCCGAGCTGTTCACGCTCCGCGGCACCAATGCGGAGACGAACTTCGCGGCGCTGCGCGGCACCGGCCCGCTCACCCCGATCGACCGGTTCTTCGTGCGCAACCACACCGCCACCCCGCGCGTCGATGCGGGCGGGTGGCGGCTGAAGGTGTGGGGCGACGGGCTGGCGGGCGGCCCGGTGGAGTTCTCGTACGAGCGGCTGCGGGCCCTGCGGGCGGTCGAGCGGACGCTGTTCATCGAGTGCGCGGGCAACGGCCGGAGCTTCTACAGCACGCAGCAGGGCCAGCCGGTGACGGGCACCGCCTGGACCCTGGGCGCGATCGGAGTCGCGCGCTGGCGCGGGGCGCGGCTGTCCGACGTGCTGCGGCTCGCCGGGGTGACCCGCGCCGCCGTCGACGTCCTGCCGAGGGGGCTGGACGACGAGGTGATCGCGAACGGGGTGAACCTGGGCCGGGTGCGCCGCCCGCTGCCGGTGGCGAAGGCGCTCGACGACGTCGTGCTCGCCTACGAGATGAACGGGCAGCCGCTGCCGCCCGACCACGGCGGTCCGGTGCGCCTCGTCGTACCGGACTGGGTCGGGATCTCCTCGATCAAGTGGGTCGGGGACATCGAGGTGAGCGACGAGCCGCTGTACTCGCCGTGGAACACCGACATGTACCGGCTGTTCGGGCCCGGGCACCCGGCGCAGGGCAGCGCCCCGCTGACCCGGCAGACCCTCAAGAGCGCCTTCGAGCTGGAGCTGGGAGCCACCCTTCCCGTGCACCGGACCCGGCTGCTGACCGGCCGGTCCTGGTCGGCGGCGGCCCCCGTCACCCGCGTAGAGGTCAGCACGGACGGGGGCGGCCACTGGCGGCCGGCCCGGATGCACGACGCCCCGCGCCGGGGCGGCTGGGTGCGCTGGTCGGTGCCGTGGACCCCGCGGACGACGGGCGCGACGGCGCTGCTGGCCCGGGCGACCGACGCGAGCGGCCGGACGCAGCCCGAGACCTCGGTCCACAACACGCAGGGCTACCTCTTCGACGCGGTCGTGCGGCACCCGGTGACCGTGGTCTGAGGACCGGTTCAGGGGGTGTGGAAGCGGACCTCCGGCGCGTCGGCGGAGGGGCCGTCGAGGACGGGCCGGGGGGTGCCCCGCAGGTGCTGGTCGAAGAAGGCTGCGACGTAGCGCCGGGTCAGCTCGACGGAGCGGGCTCCGGGCAGCGGGGCTCCCTGGTCGGGCAGGCCGAGCTGTTCGCCGATGGCCGGGAAGTCGGTGAAGGTGAAGTGGCCCGAGTCCGCGAAGGTGATCCAGCGCTTCCAGCCATCGAGCCTGGGCCAGTTGTCGCCCCACGACTTCATGCCGCCGGGGGCGCTCTTCTGCTCTCCGAGCAGCATGAAGGGGCGCCCGCCGAGTCCGGCCTCGGGGACCGGGGTGTGCAGTCCGCCGTCCATGTTCACCCCGGCCCGGATCCTGGGATCGATCGCCATCGCCGCGACGGCGGAGGCCCCTCCGATGGAATGGCCCGCCATCGCGATGCGGTTCCGGTCGATGAGGCCGGAGTGGCGCCAGGCGGGGTGGCGTCCGGTGAGGCGGTCCAGCAGGAAGGACACGTCGCGGCCGCGGGTGTCGCTGACCGTCTGCATGCTGGTCCCCGCTTCGGTCTTGTCGCAGGCCAGGCACTCCAGCACCCGCCCGCCGGGGAAGGCCGTCCCGACGCTCTCGTAGGCGTGGTCGACCGCGGCGACGACGTAGCCGCGGGAGGCCAGGTCCTCGGCGAGCGCGGTGAGGGTGGCACGGTGGACGGTGAAGCCCGGTGAGAGCACGATCAGCGGGTAGCGTCCGGCGACGGGACGGGCGTGGGTCCGGGAGGCGCTCACCGTGCCGGTCAGGGTCTCGACCGGGATGACCTGGTCCAGCCCGCGGTCGACCAGCAGCAGCCGGGCCTCCTCGTCGGTGAGGTAGCGCGCGGCGCCGCCGGTGTCGCGCCGCGCCGGGTAGCGCATGGTGACCATCAGCTCGCGCGGGCCGGACCCGGCCCAGGGGTCGGTACGGCTGCGGTCGACCAGGTGCAGGTCTTCCCGGCCGACCGCGAAAGGACCGGTGGGGCGCGGGAGTTCCAGCGCGGTGCGGCTCGGCGCGGCGGCGGACGGGGAGTCCGCCGCGGCCGCGGTGCCGGCGGCGGCGAGCGGGAGCGGCAGGAGGAGGGCGAGTAAGGCGGCTGAGGCGGCTGCTCTGCGTCGGTTCATGGAATCGACGCTATGCACCGGCGCCTGACCGATCGTCACCACTGCGGAGGATCTGACCGGTCCCACCGGAGGAGGATTCCTCGCCCCCGGTCACCCCGCAGGATGATCACCCTCGAGGACACCGGGCCGGGTCGACGGCTGTCGGGCGGCCCCACTGGCCTTCGGTCGACACGCCCGATGGAACGGGGGCCCGCACGCCAGGTGCCGCGGTGACAGCCTCGTCGCGCGGAAGTCCGGCGGGAGTCCGTACGGGGAACCGCTGGCGGAGCCCGCGCGGTCGTTGCGAGCGTGCACGACACGGGCACAAGGGGGGACGAACGTACGCCGCCAGCGGTCGCGGTCGTCGTCGGGGAACAGGTGCTCGGCGTAGCGCTGGGTCAGGACCCGGGACCCCGGGAGGAATCCCGCCAGCGCACTACCCGGCGCGGGTGGGCGAGGACGTCACCGTGGTGGGAGACGGCACCTGGCTCACGCACGACGGCGAACGGCTGCACCGCTGGTCGCTCGGCGACGCGGGCTCCCGGGGCGCCGGATGACGTCGAGCGCGGCAGCGCCGCCGTTCCCCCGGTGCCCCGGTCTCCCCGGTTTCCGGGGCTCAGCGCCGGTCCATGGCCCGCACCACGGACGACCACCGCCGGGCACGTCCCCGCTCACAGGGTGAGGCTGACGATCCAGTGCTCGTACTCCTCCGCGGTGATGCCGCAGATGTGGCCGCCGGAGCCGGACCGGGCGATGAACTCGATCCGCCCCTGGTCGTCCACGAGGCGGGCGACGTCGGCGCCGTCCGCGAGACGCACGCGGACCCAGCCGACCCCGGAACTCCCCGTCACGACCGCCGTGAGGAGGAACGTCCCGTCCTCGTCGATGACATCGGCTCGCCGGGCGTCTTCGAGCCACAGCCGGTGTACTCCTCCCAGGTCTCCCTTCAAGGGGAAGGAGGCACTGGGCTGCACGCCGAAACCCGCCATGGCCCGCCAGGCCGTTTCGACCGAGGGTCCGGGTTCGTTCCCCTGGACCGTGTCCACTTCGAGACCGCTGCTCCGGATGAGGTCGACGAGGCTGTCCTCGCTGGTGCGCATGTCAGTCTCTCCTGCTGACGTGATGCTGCTCTGGCAAAATCACGCAAGAGAACCTGTCAGTGTGAGGCGCCGACGCTGCTGACCCAGACGGCGAAGGCCGCGTTCTCCGGCTCGGTGTCGGTCTCGTCCGCATGGCTCCGCACGTCGTCCAGGTCCGCCCGGGCGAGGAACCCCGCCTCGCCGTCGGTCAGAAACCCCTCGACGACCGGACCGAGATCGTCGCAAGCCACGTAATTCCCGCCGAACGGCAGTGCATCCGGGGGCACGGAACCAGTCGAGCACCGGAGCTGCCCGGCCTGCTCGTCGTGCCACACGTAGAACGTCGCCACCCCGGGAAAGCCCAGCGCGCGAACGCGTCCCCGGATGGCGGCAGCAGTTCGCTCGAAGGCAGCCGCGACCTCTGCAACGGACAGCGATTCCCTGTCCCCTTCCGCCGCACTCAGCCACCAGGTGTTGGTCTCCACCTCCACCTGACGGTCAGCCGGCTCAAGCACCAGGGGCTCGTCCGCCACCTCAGCGATCCATGTCAACAGCACCACAGCAGTATCCCTGCACAGCCCGGGCCACAACAACCATCACAAGAAGCAACACCCGAGGCCGGATGACCGCCCAGCCGTCTGGCCGGGGCTCTGGAATCACCGGCCGGATCTGGTCCAGAACTGACGCGGCGCGAAGCCCTCGCGCCGCAGCCAATGCTCGGTGTAGACGATCCGCTCCGCCTCGATCACGGCAAGAGGCCCGGACGGTGGTTCGTCGAGGGAAAGCGAACGCTCGACATGGTCGGACTGCCAGCGGAATGCTGACCAGTAGTGCTCGAAGTCGGGGTCGTCCTCGGACAGCGTGCGAGCCCGCCCGAAGATCTGAGCACCTCGGCTGCTTGCCTGCCCGACCAGCGGAGCGAAGATCCCCACGGAGACCCGGGGGTCCGCAGCAAGGTTCCTCATCTTCGGCGAACGCGGGGCGGCGGTGAACATCACCGCGAAGTCGAGGTGGAAGTAACGCACCGGCGTCGCCAGTGGCCCCTCCGGCCCTGCCGTCGCCAGCACGCACATGTTCTGCGAGGACAGCAGATTGAGTATCCGCTCTTCCAGGCGCTCTGGATCAAGCCGCTTCTTCGGTGCCGGGCCAGACAGCCACGGGTTGGTCACAGGCATGATCAAGTATCCCACGCCTCACCACCTGGATCCCCGGAGCCGGGTCAGCCACAGCCGGCGGTGACGGCACCGCTACGCGGAGGCGACGACCTCGCCTGCTGAGACCTGCGGCGGGTTGGGGAGGAGAGAAGCGAGGTTCTGCCGCACGAAGTCCGCCGCCCTCTCGATCGATTCGTCGGCGCCCGCACGGTCCTGGAACACGCTGGTCGACACCATCACCCCATTGCCGGCATCGACCCAGTAGTAGGCCACGAATCCGGGAACCCGGCGCATGATCGGCACGAACCCCCCGTCGACGAGGCGTCCGGCTTCGGCCGGGTCGGTCACGCCTTCGTACCTCCGGACTGCTGCGTACATGGCTGGTCTCCTCAACGGTGCTCGGCGTCGTCGCAGCGTAGATGGCGTACCCCGCCCGCCCCGTGCTCGGCTCGCGAGGCGCCCGCCATCAATCACCGGAAGAGCCCACGAACGGCCGGCCCCTACGCGTCGGGCGGACCGTGCTCACCGTGGTGAATCCGAAGCCCGCCGGACGGTGCGGCCTCGGGGCAACCGCCCGCTACGAGCGCATCGGTGGCCGGGAGATCCCGGCGCTCGCCACGCCGACGCCCGAGCCGCACGGACACAGCTCGCTGAAGCGATCTGCCGGCTCCCTGAGGTCCGAATCCCTCTCAACGGCGGAGTACCGTTCCGACTCCCGTGCCGTGGCTGTCCATGTCACGCTGGCAGCGACAACGGGCTGTCGCCATGACCGCGGTGACGCCATCGGCCGGGCTGTGACCGGCCCGCACCACAGAGAAGGGCCGGTGTCGGGCGTTCGGCCGCCGAGCCGCCGCGGTGCTCGACACACCCGTTGCGGCGGGTGGGCGATAGATCAGCGAGTTCCGGCTCGATTACACGGTCGCGGCCCATATCTCGATACCGTCGCTTCTCACGGGCCCGGGCCGACCGGAGGTCCGGCAGATACTGCTGGGTTCGCCGCGGCAGGCGGAGATCGTGGCTGCAGCGTGGAGAGGAGCCGGGATGTCCTCGCCGACGGGGAGCGATGGTCGGTCCGCAGCCGAACGCAGCCACGATCAGATCGACTGGTACGTACAGAACAGACGCCGAAAGCAGCTGCAGGAGCTGACGGCGGAGAGCCCGATCGCGGTGCCCAAGCTTGATCCGTGGATCGTCGACACAATTCTCGCCGAACGCGAGGAACGCAAGCTCGCGACCTGGACGGGTGCGCCCCTCCCGGCCGAGGAGCCGGTGCACGAGGTACTGATCAACCTGGTGTCGGGCCAGGCTGCCGCGCGCGGCCCCGCTGTTCCGAGGTCCGGACGGGCCCGGGCGATCGAGGCGCGTCAAGCCGAGGCGGAGGTCTTCCTGCGGGGCATCCGGGCGGACCTCGAACGCAGGGGCATCGACGTCCAGAAGGAGTTCTGGCTGACCCACAGCGTGCTCGCCAAGCTGACATCCTCCGAGGTGCTGGCGGTGGCGGCGCGAGACGACGTCAGCAGTGTCACCAGCAACAAGCTGCGCGACGTCGAGGCACTTGACTTCAGTCGGCCACACGTCAAAGCGAATCTCCTGCCCGCCGGCATCACGGGCGCGAGCATCTCCGTAGCGGTCGTCGACGGCGGCGTCGACGCCGCCCATCCCGCGCTCACGGGCATCGTCGGCCCGCAACAGGACAAGACCGGTACGGCGGTGAAGCGCGACGACAGGGGCCACGGCACGCATTGCGCGGGGATCATCGCGAGCCGGGATGCGGCATTTCAGGGTATCGCCCCGGGAACGACCATCGTCGACATCCGCATCATGAACGGCGAAGGCAGGGCCAAGCCGGAATGGGCGGTCGAGGGGTTGATCGCCGTGGCGACCTCCGGCGCCGAAGTCGCCAGCAACAGCTGGGGATACCGACACCATGACGGCGCGTGGGTCTGCCCCGCCGGCACCTGCGTCGTGTGCACCGGAGCCGACGGTCTGGTGAGCCTCGGTGTGGTGGTCGTCGCCTCCGCCGGAAACCAAGGCCCTGAGTTCTGGTGGGGAAGCCCCTATTCCAGAATCAGCTGCCCCGGTAACGCGCACAAGATCATCACCGTCGGTGCCACCACCGACAACGACTTGATCGCGGGTTTCTCCAGCCACGGCCAGACGCCGGACGGCAGGCCCAAGCCGGATGTCGCAGCACCGGGTGTCGACATCGCCTCCGCGCAGGCGGCGGGAACCGGAAAGCCGGCCGACGTCGTCGCACCGGGCTTCATCAACAAATCCGGCACCAGCATGGCGGCCCCGCATGTGGCGGGTCTCGCCGCGCTCATCCTGGACAAGAACGACACCCTGACTCCCGGCGAGGTCAAAAAGCTCATCGTGACGACCACGCCGGGACTGATCGGCCCCTTCTGGTACGGCAGGATCAACGCACTCGCGGCGGTCAACGCCACACCGCCGCCACTGTGACGGAGCGGCACATCACAGGTCGGAAACCCTCGACGAGGAGAGACGTCCCATGTCCGACGACTTCGCGCCCCGAGCCGCAAGCGTCACTCCGAACGACAAGGCACTGGCGGCCCACGTGAAACGCGGGGTGATGAGCTTCCGAACCGACAACCCGGCCGAGTTCCAGGAGGTGGTCAGCGAGTTCGACGGCCGCACAGCCAACGTGGCCGTGCTGGGATTCGGCCGGATCAACGTCCGCGTCGGAGGCGGAGACGTCGTGGTCGAGCCGGGGCTCGGACCGGGCGAGATGATGCACGGCGCCGTCTATCTGGAGGCCGCGCAGGCGATCGCGAGCGGTGTCCTCACGCCGCTTCAGGCCTACTTCCGGGGAGACGTCATCGTGCGGGCTCCGGCGGGCGATCTGCACAACGGCTACGGCTTCTTCGTCAGATTCGCCGAACTGGCCTTCGCGTCGGCGAGAATGCGTACGCAGCTCGACGAGTTGCGCGATGAATTCCTCTGAGACCTTGCCGCCTCCGGTAGGCAATGGCTGGGCCCCGCGGCTCGCCCACGCCATGCACGAGGCGGTCACCGCACAGGACGCGGGCCTGGGACGGGTCGCCGGCGAGTTGATCCGTCACGGCGGCAAGAGGCTTCGCCCCCGGTTGCTGTTCCTCTCCGCGAGCCTCGGAGAGGCCGACGAAGCGCTGCTCGTGCACGCCGCCGCCGCGATCGAACTCATGCACGTGGGGTCGTTGCTCCACGATGACGTGATGGACGGCGCGGCGACCCGACGCGGAGCGCCGAGCGTGAATTCCCGGTGGGGCAACGCACATGCCGCCACCACGGGAACGCACGTGCTCGCCTGCGCGATGGCCGAGCTGGCGCATCTGCCGCACGACGCCATGTCGACCGTGACGGAAGCGGCGTTCACACTGTGCAGCGGCCAGCTCCGGGAAACCGAGCACGTGCACGACGTGGATCTCCCCGTTGACGAGCACCTCGAGATCATTCGCATGAAGACGGCCACGCTGTTCGGGCTGCCGTGCAGACTCGGTGCGGAGCTGGCCGGCTGCGACCCCGGACACGTCGACGCTCTCTTCCGCTACGGCCAGCAGTTGGGCATCGCGTTCCAGCTCACCGACGACCTGCTCGATCTCGTCGGCGACCCGGTCGACCTCGGCAAGCCGACGGGTACCGATCTGCGCGCCGGAGTGTTCTCCTACTCGGTCCTTCTCGCCCTGCGACAGACCCCGGGCGGGCGGCTGGCCGCACTGCTGCGTCACGAGAACCTCAGCGCGCGCGAAGCGACCGAAGCGGCGGCGCTGGTGCGTCGCGCTGGCACCGTGGACATGGCGCGCGAACTCGCACGCACGTATGCCGACGGCGCCGCCGCCGCGCTCGCCGAGCTACCGGAATTCCCGGGCCGGGACGCGCTCGCCGCCACGGCACGACGTATCGCGAGCCGAATGGAATGAACGTGCGCAACCACTACGACGCGCTGGTGGTCGGCGCCGGGCCCGCAGGTAGCTCAGCCGCCTACCACCTCGCGGTCCAGGGCCGCCGGGTCCTGCTTCTCGAGGCCCAGCGCTTCCCGCGGGACAAGGTGTGCGGTGATGCGCTGACGCAGCGCGCGGTCCGGGTCCTCGCCGCGATGGGTGTCCTCGACTCGCTTCCCCCTCCGGAACGCGTGCGGGGCCTGCGGGTCCACATGCGCGGCCGTGGGCGGCGCGATTTCGCCTACGGTGCCTATCCGGGCACCGACAGCCACTGCCTCGTCGTGCCGCGCCGCGCGCTCGACGAAGCGATCTGCGCCCGCGCCGTGGCGGTCGGCTCCGAGCTCTGGGAGGGGGCCGCGGCCACGGCCCCGATCGTCGAGCGAGGACGAGTCGTCGGGGTGCGGGTGTGCCGCGACGGCCGGCTCATCGACGTCCGGGCGGCCGCTGTCGTCGCGGCCGATGGTGCACGGTCCCCGCTGGCGCGTGCGGTGGGTCTGCTGCCCGAAGGCGGCCTCGGCGTCGGCGTGCGCGGCTATCTGACCGGTCTCGACGGCCTGTTGGACCTGCAAGAGGTCTTCCTGCCGCTCGACGACGTGGCGGGGCGGGACCTGTTGCCGTCCTTCGGCTGGATCAATCCGACGTGTGCGTCGGAAGCCAACATCGGCGTCGCGTTGTTCCGTCCCGGATACGAAGGCCGCGCGGAGCATGTGCTGCAGAACTTCCTCGCCCGGCTGGGCACGGGCCGGAAGGCGTTCGACGGCCGGTTGCGCGGAGAGTGGGCCACGGCGCCGCTTCGCCTCGACTTCTCCCCCGGTCGCTGCGTCGGCGACGGCATCCTGCTCGTCGGCGATGCGGCGGGGCTGGTCAACCCGTTCACCGGGGAGGGCATCAGCTACGCGCTTGAGTCCGGTAGGACCGCCGCCGAGGTGATCGACCGCGGTTTGACCCGAGATCCCGAGCGTCCGGACCTCCTGGACCATGCGCTGCTGCTGGAGAACTCGTACTCCGGGTTGCTGACGGCCGGCCGCCGGTCGGCCCGCCGGTACCAGTTCGTCTGGCGGGTCCTCGAGAGTACGTTCGACAGCGAGCGCGTGCCGTTCACACTGTGTCGCCGGGCGCTCCTGCTGCCCGAGGGCATGGGCGAGCTCCGGGCGCATCGCGCGATCGACGACGTGGCCGGGCTGATGGCGGCCGGGGTCGACGTACGCACCGACCTGCTCGGCGTCGGTGAACTCATGGCGAGCGCCGTCCGCGACGAGTGGCCGTTCCTGGCCCGTCTGGCCATGTCGAGCTGGGGAGATCCCGGCGTCCCGTTCCGGCCGGCGCTGTTGCTGCTGCTGGCAAGCCATTTCGGTGACATCGGCGCGCGCCGCCGCATCAAGATGGGCGCCGCGATCGAACTCAGCGCCCTGGCGGCGCTCGCGCAACTCGGTGTCGAGGACACGCCGACACATCACTCCAACTGGGGAAACAGGTTCGCCATCCTGGTGAGCGATCTGCTGATGTCGAAAGCGTTGCACCTGGCCACCGACGGCGGTCCTGAGGCGCTCGCACTCATCTCCCGCGCCGTCACGAAGGTGTGCACCGGCCGGACAAGCGAGCGACAGCACGCATTCGACGCACGGATGGCCGAGGACGATCACCTGTCGCTGGTGGAGTCGCAGACCGCGTCGACATTCGAGTTGCCGTGCCGCCTCGGTGCCGTCGCCGCAGGAGCTGACCCGGAACATGTCGGAGCACTCGGGAGCTACGGCCGTGCGCTGGGCGTCGCGTTCCGACTGACCGAGGACGTCCGCATCATCACCGGGGCCGCGCGGCCGACGGACAACGCCGGGGGCGCCGCACTGAGCGAAGGCACGCTGGCCCACCCCGTACTGGTCGCGCTGCGTCGCAGACCCGGCAGGTTGACGAGCCTGATTCGTCGTGGGCGTCTGACGGCGGACGATGTCGAGGAAGCGCTCGCGATCGTCCGTGACAGCGGAGCGCTCGACGTGACGCGTGCGCTGGCACGCGAGCAGGCCCGTCGGGCGGCCGACGCCCTGGAGGGACTGCCGGAAGGCCCTGCGCAGGCGTCGTTGTTCGCGCTGGTCGACCATGTGGTCGGGCGACAGGTTCCGGAACAAGCTCGTCCGGCCTTGGCGTTCGCGGCGCGTCCGCACCCCTAGCCCCGGCCCGATCTGCGGCGCCGCGGCTGCGCGGGCGCCGTGACGGTCGAGGCGGGCAGCGCTGGCCGCGGGCGCGGCGGTCGCCGGCGGTCCGCGGGCCGGCGGCCAGGGCTGCCACCGACGGTGCAGTCTGCCGGTAGCAGGGCTGGGGCCGGCAGCCCCAGCCTTCGGCTGCGGGCTCCGGCCGAGGCCGTCGACCACCGCGGCGCCGGTGAGAAGAGGGGGATCATCGACGGCACCGAGATCCGGGTGCCCGACCGGCACCCGGACGCAAGGACCGGGACACGTTCATCTCCGGCGAGAGTAAGCAGAACGCCATCAGAACCATGGCCGTCACGGACGGCGACGGCCGGGTGCTGTTCCGCAGTCCGACCGGACCCGGCGGCTGCGCGGGCATGACCCACGCTCGTCGGTTAGGTCTGGTCAGGCTTGTGGCCGGTGGTCCCGTCGTGGAGATCCTTGCCGATGCCGGCACCAGGGCCTGGGGCACGGACTGGCGGGCGTGTGGTGACACCTCCGCGTCGCCGGGTGATGAACGGCTCGGTCAGGTGCGGGGTCGCGAGGGAGAGAGTGTCGGCGGCCCGGCTCTGGAGCACCTGTTCCCTTGAGGCCCTTGCCTGCCCGGGGTCCATTTCGTGAGCGTAGGCGAGTTCGGGGTGAAGCACCTGGATCGCGTGCACGAGCAGGTCACCGGTACGGCGACCAATTCGCGCCCGGACGCGACGAGCACGCTCTGGTGTCCGGGTGTGTGACCGTGCGTGGCGAACACGCGCTCGCCGCTGCGCAGCGGGGTGTCGCCGTCGAGCAGCCGTAGCTGACCGGCCTTGGGGAGCGGGTCGATCACGGCGGACCGCAGCTGCGGGTTGATCTCCTCGAGGGCGTTGAGTTCGGCCTGCTGCAACAGGTATGCGGCGTTCGGGAAGAACGGTCGCGTCTGCTCGCCGCCGACGACGGCCCAGCCCACCCGATCGGTGTGGAGGTGCGTGAGCACCACGGTGTCCGCTTCGGACGGTTCGATACCCGCGGCGGCCAACGAGGCCGGGAGCGCCCCGGGCACGGGCTCCCACGAGGCCGCCGGCTGCCGGCCGGGCCGATCCCCGCGTCGACCAGCGTCACGCCCTGGTCGCTGCGGATCGCGAACGCGCGGAACCGGAGCCGCCAGCGCCCATCGGCGTCGAGCGCGCCGGGATCGAGAAAGGGCGTTGCCCGACGCCACCACCGAGCACGGGGCGGCGGCCGATCAATGGGCAGGTCGGGGCGGCACCAGGCGGTGAGGATCTGGGCGCTGCATTCGAACAGGCCCGGCGGCAGCCCGTCCAGCGGCCACCATCCCCAGTCGCCGACCCGCTCGCCCGGCTGGTCGGCGGGCTCGCCGCTCCACCGCGTGACGAGCGCGCCGACCGTGATCCGGATGACGCCGCCGACCTGGTCCGAGAGCATGCCCAGCAGGCGCACGTCGGCCGGGTCCTCACGCAGACCCGTCTCCTCGGCCAGTTCGCGCACGACCGGCCCCTCCAGCGACTCGCCCGGCTCCACCGTGCCGCCGGGGAGCTGGACGGTCCCCCGCCGGTGGCGGCCGATCAGCAGACCGCGTGGTCCCACCTGCACCGCGCCCACCCCGGCCGCCGCGTGCGCGACGGGCGGCTGGGCCCTACGGGGACGAGAGGTGATCCGGACCGGCCTGCAGACCTGGAAGAGCCGGGCCCGGTCAGTTCGCCGACACCGGCCAGGCGCAGGATCTCCAGGCGGGGCTCCACCTCCGAAGTAGGGCCGTCCCCGGACGAGTTGGTGTGCAGCACGGTGAAGTACAGCCGTCCGCCGGGCCTGAGGGCCGCCGCCAGGGCGGGCAGCAGCCGGTGCGGGTCGACGAAGTGGACGGCGGACAGCGCGTAGATCACGTCGTACGGCGCCGAAGCGCGCAGATGCCCGACGGCGTCGGCCACAAGGTCCTCTGCAGAGCGGCCGGCAGCCCCCACAAGGACCGCCGCAACGGAGCGGGATACGCCATCCGAACAACACACCCAGGCCGCGGGGAGTTCCGCCCGAACCGGCTCCCGCCTCCGCCTCAGGCCCCGCCCCCCTCCGTGACGCTGATCGCGTCGAGCTTGCCGCGCAGGTACACGTGGGAGTCGACGGGGTCGTGCACGACCC